>JAYVAE010000046.1:0-11729 GCA_043751115.1 bacterium
AGTTACAAGGCGGGCGCCATAGGCGCCCGCCTTGTAACTTCCTCACAAAAAAACCTTTAACACTATTTCTTCGCCTCTACTTTTTCTCCATAAGAGAGAGTCATTCTCTCGTCTTTTGCATCAAAGAGGGTGATAGAAAATTTGTAACTTTTACCAAGAGACAAAGTATTTTTCAACTTTTCCTCACTGCCGAATTCTGAAACATGCACAAGTCCAGCAACTCCTTCCTCTACTGAAACGAGAGCTCCATGTTTATTGAATTTGATAACGACGCCAGAGACAGCATCTCCTTTCTTGTATTTCTCCTGCACCTCTTTCCACGGATTCATTTTGAGTGACTTCATAGAAAGTGAAATCTTTCCGTCTTTTATTTCGATAACTTTTGCTCTCACTATGTCGCCAACCTTTGCGTGATTTCTCGTGTCTTCAACGAGGCCCCAGTCTATTTCGCTTTTATGGACGAGTCCTTCAACACCGTCATCTAACTTCACAAAGATACCAAACTCGACAACTCCTGTTACTGTACCGGTAGTCTCATCTCCAACAGAAAGACCGCTTGGAGTGATACTCATCTCCCTACCTTTCTCTCCTCCTTCACCCTTTTCGGTGAAGATAAGCTTTCCTTCTTTTGGAAGAGCGCTAATAATCATAACTGGAATACGCTTACCAATAAGTTTTCTTAGTTCACGTAGTATTTTTTCCTTGTCGCCATCTTCAACACGCGGATAATGCTCATCCTTTAGCTGTGAGGCAGGAAGGAAGCCTTGTATCCCTTGCCACTCGATAATAAGTCCTCCTTTATTAGCATCTTTGACGATGAGGTCCATAACTCTCTTTTCACGTATTGCAACTTCAGCATCACTCCAAATAAGCGCTTGACGAGCCTCCTTAAGTGACAGATCAACATAGCCGTCCTTATTCTCGCGAAGAATAATTTTCGCAGAAATAGTGTCGCCCATGTTAATACGCTTGATAACATCTCGCGCATTCATAAACTCAGCTCCATAAATGATACCAGTACCCGCAGTACCAAGATCTACATAGAGAGCTGCTTTTTGTATTGCGATCACAACACCTTCTACAATATCTTCATTCTTCAGTGTCGTCGTCGTATTCTCAATAATTTGATCAATAGTCATAAAAATAAAAAACTCACCACGCGGGTGAGGCATTGCCACACCGGTCTGGTATTCGCTGCTCATTTCTACTAAGCGAGAAAATCTTGCAAGTCGAGGTTATTCCAAACAAACAGTTTTCTTTTGATAAAGAATAGCTCTCATACTACAGCTTTTTAGAAGTGAATGCAAGGGTTTTTTGCTCGACATGTGGAATTGAAGAATTGAAAAATCGCAGCCTAAGCTGCGATTTCCTTGACGAAGGCGAACCTTCATCAGAAGGCGGCTTGTGCCGCCCGAGTCTTGATGGAACCGTTGGCACGGAGCTTACGGCACTTGTACAACTGGCGGCCGTGGAGGCCGTGGGAACTGTTGCCGCAGTATCGGACGACGCGCTCTCCGTTTTCGTCCCAGGTCACGCGACGATGCCACTTCTGGTGAAGTCGCTGATCCTTCCGATCTTCCGTGATGCGAAAGGGCTGGCGCATGCCGGAGAACTGAGGAGTCACCTTGATAGAGTCGAGCTTCAGGAGCTCGAAACCGTTGGTAGCCAGTGCCCTTTCGAGCGCTTCGATGTCGCCGGTGAAAGCCGCGACTTTGCCGTTGACGAGGATACACATAGTCTATCTCCTAGGTTGGGTTGAAGAGGAAAAGGGCAGGAAAACTTTCTATAAACTATAGCATATTATGTTTTTTTTGTCAAGTATTTTTTGCCAAAAATTATAAAAAAAGCCTAGTGCTTAACCTTGCAAGTTAAAGGCAGAATATAAAAAAGTTATAGAATTGTAATCTTAACAGTGCGACGCTATGTAGATTGACAACATATATCTATGATGTTATCACAATAAGTGGACTTTGCGGTGGTTTTCATCCCAGAGATTCGCCCTTTTTGGGCATTTTTTGAAAGCAGTAAATAATAAAATACGAAAAGTACCCCGGAACCCGTACCCCGCCATGCAAGATGGTGGTGGTAATCGAAGCAGAAGACCTTAAGAAAGGCGTGCTTCCGGCGACACTCCTTCACTCATGTATAAGTGCAAAGAGTGACGCAACAACGACCGTGAGGTCTGCGAGCGGAGAGAGGTGTAGCGATGATGTCGTACTCTGTCACTTCGTGTTACATTTTGCGCTCGACGTTGTGCTAGTGTACAACGCTTCAGAGCTCAGGGGGAGAAGTCGATTTGACGATCTCGAATTTCCTACGCTCGAGCTCGAAACGGCGTAGGTGGAAAAATGAAAAACAATAAACAGGCGGAGAAGGTCGGCATGGTACCGACCTTTCTACATTCCAAAAATATATTTTAAGACAATTTTGAATACAGATGAATAATTGCTAGTATAAGACTATGACATTTTCTGAAGAAGACTTAGAAAAACTCGCTGTACTTTCTCGCGTCAATTTAAGAGAAGATGAGAAGACAAAGATGCTACATGACATGCAGGCTATTTTAGGACTTGTGAGCGAAATAAACAGTACAACGATTAAGGAGAGCACAACTTCTCACGCGCTTTTTAACGTAGTGCGCGAGGATATAGTAACAAGAGAGGGTGGTGCGCTCACAGAAGTGCTCCTTCAGAATACTCCAGAAAGAGAAGGGGATTTCGTTAAGGTAACGCAGGTACTGAAATAATGCCCGAAAATTTTATGATGACAAAGAAAACAAAGAGTATTAGAGAGCTACACCAAGAATTACTTGAAAAAAAAATATCCGTTAGAGAACTTTGCAATGCGTCACTTCAAACTATTAAAGAAAAGGATGGAGACATTGGAGCATTTCTTGGCCTTTATACTGATGCATTTTTCGAAGAACAGATAAAAAAGGCGGAAGAGATGTTTGCAAAGGGCGTGGTGACAGAGCTTACCGGTATTCCTTTCGCCATCAAAGATAACATTGTTGTGAAAGGGGAGATAGCGAGCGCTGGATCAAAAATACTTGAGAAGTATAAAGCGGTGTATGACGCAGATGTCATAGAGGCGTTAAAGAGTGCCGGTGCAGTGCTTATCGGAAGAACCAATATGGATGAATTTGCCATGGGAGGCTCCACGGAAAATTCAGCGTACAAGGTGACGAAGAATCCGCATGATTTGACGAAGGTTGCTGGCGGTTCCTCTGGCGGGTCAGCGGCAGCAGTCGCCTCCGGCATGGTACCTGCCTCGCTCGGCTCGGACACTGGTGGGTCTATCAGACAACCTGCTTCTTTTTGCGGAGTAGTTGGACTAAAAACGACGTATGGAAAGACAAGCCGTTATGGCGCCATTGCCATGGGTAGTTCGCTCGATCAAATAGGGCCATTTGGAAACTCGGTAGAGGATGTGGAAATCATTTATAGTGTGATTTCAAGAGTAGACAAAAGAGATAGTACCTCACTGGGTGAAGAGTCGCGTACTTTTAACAAGAAATTAACAAAGACTATCGGCGTGCCTTGGAGTTTTGTGCGCCGAGAAGGAATAGACGCTGAAGTTCTTGCTAATTTTGAAGAGTCTCTTAAGAAGCTTGAAGCACTTGGATACAAAATACAAGATGTGACAATAGAGGAGCTTGATAAGACTCTCTCGGTGTATTACATCATCATGTTTGCTGAAGTGTCTTCGAATCTTGCACGTTATGACGGTATACGATATGGGCTTTCAGAAAAAGGAGCAAATAGTATTGAAGGATATTTTCTCTCCCGTACAAAGGGTTTTGGCGACGAAGTGCGCCGGCGCATATTACTTGGAACTTATGTTCTTTCTTCGGGATATTACGATGCGTATTATAATAAGGCGACAGCGCTTCGTGACTCTTTACGGGCCGAGTTTGCAAAAGTCTTCGAAGAGGTAGACGTCATTGCGCTTCCTACTTCTCCTGTGCCAGCATTTGGTGTTGGAGAAAAGCATGGAGACCCGCTCGCTATGTACCTCGCAGATATTTTTACTGTGCCGGTAAATATCGTCGGAGTGCCAGCTATTTCTATTCCCTCAGGGAAGACCAAGGAAGGACTACCTCTTTCGTTACAGCTCATAGCGCCGCATAATGGAGAAGAATTTCTATTCACTGTAGGAAAAGATTTTGAAAAGGTATACTAAAGATGCGTAAGCCTTTTCTCTAGGCTATGCTGTAGGCACTGTCTATGCTGTAGGCTACCCACTCCCACAATGTATTCCCTCAATCTTGATTATATTTTTAATACGGTTTACAGCTTTTTACTTTGGATACGGTATACGTGGATTTTTATTGTCTGGCGCACAACTCCCGAAAGTTATCTCGCTCAAGTAGAGGTAAGAGAATGGGATGGCCTTCGTGATAGAGGATATGTAGACGAGCTCATACAAAAAAGAGCGGAGGTAAAAAGTGATAATGAACAAGGGTTTATTTCCTTCCTTGCAGAAAAAGCAGGTATCGTACTTCCGGATAGAGATAGAGATGGCATACCTGACACCTATGATAACAGTCCATTCGACGCAGAAAATTTAAGCGGAGCAGAGCTCAAGGAGCGCTTTTCGCAATATTATGATTTCTGGGACAATCTTCGGGATTTTTTTGGCTTTGGTCCGGCAGATATCGATAAAGATGGATTGCCTGACTCCTTTGAAGCATTTTTAGGTACTGCCCAAGGCGACCCGGACTCTGATAAAGACGGACTTTTTGACGCGAATGAAATAACGAGAATACTTGACCCGAAGAATCCAGATACTGATGGTGATACCATTTTAGATGGGCGAGACGCGTTTCCACTCGATGTATCGCGCTCATCAGACGGGTCAGACACAGATTACGACGGTCTTTCTGACGTTTATGAAAAAGCAATCGGCACGGATATTTTCCTCGTCGATTCTGACAAAGATGGTATTCCTGATGGAGCAGATGCTTACCCTCTTGATCCGCTTAATAAAAGTCAGGCCGTCTCGATTAACGATTATACAAAGCCGCTTGATGGCATACAGTTTGCTGTACAAAACCCAGTACTTCAATTTGTAAGAGACATGTTCTCTATACTCGCTCTCATTGGACTTGTCCTCCTTGCTATAACTTTTATGCGTTTCCTCAGAGAGTTTTGGAAGGCTCAAATGAATTATGAAGCTCATTTTGGACACGGACATGGGGGACATGGTGGCCACGGAGCTCATGGAGGACATGGAGAACATTCGCATGGTTCAGGCGGTAGTCACGGTGAGAAAAGTCATAGGAGTAAATATGTCAGCGAAGTAGTCACGCACAAAGAAGCACACACAAAGTCTACAAATAGTGAAGGCAAAGATCATTATGCTTCCGGCCTTGCGCTCCAAGAAGGTGTTCCTTTTGAAATAGAAACGCCGAGCAATGAGGAGTATGAGGTGCATCCAAAATGGGCAATTATACAAGGCTATATGAGCGCAGACTCCGAGCCACTGTGGCGTATAGGAATACTCGAAGCCGATATGTTACTTCGGGACGCATTACTTTCGAAGGGATATGCGGGTACTGATGTTGGTGAGCTACTACAGTCTGCTCAATTTAAAACTATAGACCTCGCATGGGATGCGCATAAGGTGAGAAATAGAATTGCCCACGAAGGGTCTGACTATCTCTTAACTGACCGCGAAGCAAAAAGAGTTTTTGTACTTTTTGAGGCCGTCTTTAAGGAGCTGAAAATAATATAAAAAAAGATACAAGCACGAGGCTTATATCTTGGGCCAATTTTGACTAGGGAGCTTCAGCGGGCAGGGGTAAACCCTGAGTGGCGTTCACACTCCTAACGATGTCCTTAGACTCGGCCCTGAGTTTGGGGAAAGCACGGACGTTAGCACCCGCGCGCCTGTTTCCAGATCGTCTAAACGGCGAATCAGTGAAGATTCCGTTCCGTGCCCACTGGGCAAATTTATACT
This sequence comes from bacterium, assembly GCA_043751115.1. Classification (GTDB taxonomy): domain Bacteria; phylum Patescibacteriota; class Minisyncoccia; order Phycocordibacterales; family UBA5272; genus UBA11704. Next base: position 5,962 of record JAYVAE010000046.1, read on the forward strand.
AACTCTTGTATGCTATAATTGCAAATATGGAAGCCTTACTTTTAGTCATCGGTGTTGCTATTATTGCACTACTTTCGCTTATAATCCTTAAGCAATATAAAAAAGAGGAGGTTGTAGAAGATAAATCTTTCATGCTTCTTCAAGATCAATTAGAGAGAATGACACGCACTATGGATGATCGCATGCATCGCTCTCAGTCCGAGCTACATCAAGTGCTACATCGCCAAGATAGTGAGGCGAAAAAGCTGATCACAGAAATCACCAAAGAGCTCACCGAGGTCAAAGAGGGCAATAAACAAGTGTTTTCTATGACAGAGCAACTTCAAAATTTAGAAAAAGTTCTCACGCATCAAAAGCAAAGAGGAAATCTTGGTGAGGCCTCACTTGAGCTCATACTTTCTAACATGCTCGCTCCTGGACAATACGAAATGCAGTACCGTTTCAAAACAGGCGAAGTAGTGGACGCGGTGATACAAACCAAAGATGGATTCATACCAATTGACGCAAAATATTCGCTCGATAATTATCAAAGGCTCATGAATGCTGACGGAGAAGACGATACTGCTTTCTTTCAAAATGAATTTAAAAAGGATATACAGAAACGCATCGATGAGACGGCAAAATATATTAAGCCGGAGGAGGGGACTTTACCATTTGCCTTTATGTTTATTCCTGCCGAAGGGATTTATTATGATCTGCTTGTCAATCAGTCCGCGAAAGGTTCCGTGAACACACAAAATCTCATAGAGTATGCGTACAATAAAAGAAAAGTCATCATTGTTTCACCGACGACCTTTTATGCATACTTACAATCCGTACTTTTTGGCTTTAAGGCATTTAAAATAGAAGAGAGTGCGAAGCATATTGAAGCAAGGGTGGGGGAACTCGGCAGGCATATCGCAGTGTATGAGGAGTATGTTAAAAAAATGGGGGTAACACTCGGTACGACAGTTAATCATTACAACGCAGCGTATAAAGAGCTCAAGAAAATTGATAAAGATGTGACGAAGATTACCGGTACAAGTGTTGGAGTAGAGCCGGAGTTACTGGAGAAGCCAGTGTTTGAAGACTAATGGCAGACGGCTTATAGCAAATAGCTGTTAGTTATAAACAAGAGAACACTCTGAATTTTTGTTTTAATGTTGTTCATTATTATGTATTTGTAAATAAGTAGTCGCGAGCGACTACTGGAGTCGTTCGCGACTTGGTTGGGTGCATATTGGTACCACTGTCTTACCTCACCCGTTTGTCATTGATGGGTGTTTTTCCTGACAGACAAAGGCGCACATTGCGAACCACCTCTTCACCGACTTTTTTGATCTCCACCAAGATCGCTTCGGTATCCGCACCGCGAGGTAGCTTTAAGCTTTTGATGACCATAGGCCCGCAAGACACATCTGCTCCCATCTTCCCTGACTCTGTTCGTATGAGCCTGTAGCCCTTGAGAACAAAAGTAAGAGTTTCTATCTCAGGGCAAACACTCACCTTGGTAAGCCAGCATTGGTAATTCTTGCCAGCATGGCTAAGTTGTCGGATCACTTTGATCATGTGACCGACCTCCTCGTCGCTTATTGGTGGGCAGGAAGAGCTCCCATTAATGTGGGTTCCGAGGTCAAAACAGATTGCCGGATGTATCATGGTACATCACTTTCTTTATTGGTAAGAGGGATTCTCACCGCTAAGGTATAGTCAAACATGAGATTATATATTTGTAAAGTTTAGGGCAATAAGAAAGATGTTTAGAGTCGTTCAAAAGATTGCTATTTTTTAAAAACTACTGTATAATTCTACTACTATGGATTTTGCAGTCATTAAAACAGGGGGAAAGCAGTACAAAGTTGCTGCTGGAGACACTCTCAAAATTGAGAAAATTATTGGTGAATTCAAGGTGGGAGATAAGCTCTCTTTTGAAGAGGTTCTTCTTACAGAGGTTGCAGGTAAGACTACTGTTGGCGCTCCTTTTGTGCCAAAGGCTGCAGTATCTGCTACTATTACAGAAATCGACAGACTTGAGAAAGTCATGGTTGTTAGATACAGACAGAAGTCTCGCTACCACAAGAAAAATGGTCATCGCCAACCATATTTCGGAGTGAAGATAGATGCGATAAACTAACAAGCCGAAAGAAGTAAGTCACAAGAAAAAAGAAGAACCGCGCCTTAAGGCGCGGTTCTTCTTTTGAGTTTTTCTTGAATCTTAAAGCTTATAGCTTTTGTCTTGTCACGCCCTATGCTCGAAAGCACTTTTGAAAGTGTTTTTGTCGACGTATTCAAGCTCAAGGCCAGAGGAAAGTCCGCGGGCGAGGAGCGTAAAAGTAAGTTTATCGGCGCCGACAATTTGCCTCAGTGTTTTTTCAGTATAACTACTCGTCTGATCTCCTTGTTCGGTGACAGGAAGAGCAAAAATGATTTCACTCAGCTCCTTTTTTTCTATTTTGTCATGAACGTGACTTGCAAGCTCTCTGATTCGTATGTGGTCGGACGGCTTTTCCGCGAGTATGGGGAGTATGCCACCAAGAATAAAGTATTTGCCATTGTATGCCCCTGTTTTTTCTATAGCGTCAACATCAAGCTCTTTTTCGACAATCATAAGAATATTATTTTCTCTCTCTGGACTCGCGCAAATTGGGCAAAGATCTTTTTGGCTGTAAGAGAATTCTCCAAAAAATCTAAAACATTCGGTGCATTTTTTGCCATGACTTTTGAGTGCCTCAACAGCTTTAATAAGCTCATCTTTGAATCGGCTATCTTTTTTCATCAAATAATACACAAAACGCTTGGCCTGTTTTGGTCCAATTCCAGGGAATTGCGAAAAGAGATGAGAAAGGGAGTCGACAGGGTTCATAGTAGAAAAAGTTTACCATAAAATGAGGTGTTTGCACCGGTCTTTACTTCTGTATAGTATTAATAATGTAAGGCCATCAGACCTATGTAAGGATAATATGGACAATAAGACGAAAGAGTTGCTTGCTAATATGAAAAAGAGGAAAGTCTGGCTGGTGAACCAAAAGCACAGTGATGTTGATCCGATTGACGTCTACTTTGTTAAACAAGCTGTAGCAAACAAGTATTTCGAGTCCTGTAAAGCGGAAAGCAAGACTGCGCTCGCAGAAGTTGCTTGTTACAGGGACACGGCGGGCAAGTTTTTTGTTCTTTCCAATGGAAATCTTTTACCCATTTCTGTAAAATTTTGGTAAAAAAAGTTGTGGGGATTGGCGCGCGGACTGTATAGTTGGCGCGCTTTTGCATTTTTATGAAAACTTTGTTATAAAGGAGCAGAACATTAACACCCGAAAGGGAAATATGAAAGGGCTTCATGAACAAGGATCTTTGCACAGCGGTCATGAGGATGAATATCTTCCAAATTACCGCCACATCAGGTCACCCCGATTCACCTCAAGCAAGGCTCTATTACACGGACCAGGCGCTCTTAAACGCCTTCATGGCGAAGAACAGAACAGAGAAGCTGACCGTGGTAGAAGCAATCGTAGAAGACGAATGCTATTACGTGGCAGGCGTCCGTGTTCACGTTGACCTCGAGTACATTATGGTCCCGATCTTCAAAGTGGTCGTGGGTCAAAATGGGAGTGCAAGAGAGCATTTCTTTCTGGATGAAGAGCAGGCAAAACACTTCACTGATTGCATTTTTAAGAGTGCTACTTTTGCAAAATGCGAGTCACTTTTTGCCGAGGAAAGAGGCGACGGTCTATTCCTCGCAGATGGGTGGGTTCTCGAGTTTTACGGTGAAGACGAGGTACTGGCGGAGTAGAGCCTCAAGTAGAACTCTGACACTTTGGGAAACGCGGACAAGAGTCCGTGTTTTCAATTTTTAACTCGATTCCCTGTGGTCTCTGCCACAGGTCCTTGTAGGAAAGTTTGAAAACCTTCGGTTTTCAACTACAATAGCTACATGACACAAAAGGGTTACCACTGTGCGTACGACACTCACTACCACATTGTCTTTCCCGTTAAGTCTGGTAGACAGAAAGTCATGTGTCGAGTCATACCCTGCAGTCTCTGCTGCAGGGTTTTTGATTAGGACCTACGCACTTAGCGACTTTCTTTGTCAAAAGTCTTTATTTTCTCGTCACTGTACTATGAGTACACCTCCTTTAAAATAAAGACTTTTTTCGCGAATCTCATCTAAGTGCGTAGGTCCTATTTAAAACTCGACGGCGATTTTTGGAATAGCAAAATCTCCAAATTCTGACCTCTCTATGGAAACAAAACTTGCTTTTTTATCATCGAACATCAGCTCGACCATGCCAGTCGGACCATTTCTATGTTTTTCTATCAAAATTTGAACCACATTATTTTTTTCGTTGGCGTCACCGTATTTATCTTCTCTATGTATAAACATAACGATATCAGCATCTTGTTCAATAGAGCCTGAGTCACGAAGGTCAGAAAGTCTTGGTGTTCCTCCGCGTGCTTCTACCGCACGAGAAAGCTGAGAGAGGGCAATGACAGGTACGTTAAATTCCTTTGCTAAACCTTTTAAGGAGCGGGATATTTCAGTTACTTGATTGACCATGTTGTCGTACTGCTTGAGTGTCCCCATGAGTTGCAAATAGTCGACGATAATAAGTCCAATAGGTCTTTCAGAGCTAATACGACGAAGCACAGAACGCATATTCATGATATTATTCGCCGCCTTGTCGTCTATAAAAAGTGGTGCTTGCATAAGCTCATGCATACCCTGTTGCAACCTTTCAAATTCACTTTCAAGAGAGAGCTTCCCAGTACGAAGTTTCCAGCCATCTACCTGTGACTGAGCGGCGAGCATACGATCGACGAGTTGCTCACGTCCCATTTCAAGAGAAAAGAAGGCAACCGGAACACCAAATCTCACTGCTGCATTACGAGCAATGTCGAGCGCAAAAGATGTCTTTCCAACTGATGGTCTGGCTGCAAGTATGATGAGATCAGACTTTTGAAAGCCTGAAAGTTTATCATCAAGCGCTTTAAAGCCTGAGGGGACGCCACGCATGCCGCCTCCTTGCTCTTGCATCTTTTCAATACGCGCCCATGTTTCTTCAGCTAGATCTTTGAGTGGTATAAGTTTGTCAGAGCCGCCGCCTTTTGAAGTAATAGAATATATTTCACCCTCAGCTATTTCTAAGATTGCGTCGAGCTCCTCTTCCTCTTCATAAGCAATTTCTGCAATATGAGTACTTGCAGAAATGAGCTTGCGAAGTAATTCCTTTTTTCTGATGATTGTTGCGTAGTACTTAATATTTGCAGATGTCCCTACAATGCCGAGCATGTCGGAAAGGTATGCGGGTCCTCCCACTTGGTCAAGCATTTTTTGCTCGCGCAATTTTGTAGTAACAGTGAGGAGGTCAATAGGCTCTTTTTGTAAGAGTAACGTCTCTATGGTTTCATAAATCATCGCATGCTTTTCTGCATAGAAGCTGTGGCGGGAAACGAGGTCCGAAATGTCATACATCGCTTCGCCGTTAAGAAGTAATGAACCAAGGAGAGCCTTTTCACTTTCAAGATCTTGGGGAGGTATACGTCCAGCTATGATGGGGGCACTGTCATTACTACTGCCTTTGTCATAGTAGTTCTTCTTCGGCCTCTTTTCTTTTTTTCTAAGGTCGCTAGAGAGTAACATAGTTGTATCCCCTTAGTGTACAGGGTAGGAACATCTTTGGTAAGTCTTGACCAAGGGTAAAAACAGTGGATGATGTGGAAAGTGAAGGAAAAGGTATGTTTTGCAAGGAGAAATAAGTGGAAATGAATTCGGGGGGCGGCCGTAGGCCGCCCCC
>JAYVAE010000047.1:0-5590 GCA_043751115.1 bacterium
AATAGCGCGAAATCTTTAAGATTTCGCGCTATTACTTTTTCTGTGGAGGTTGAGCATGTGGCCTGCGTCATATGCGTGCGTGATTAGTAAATAAAACCGAGAGGAGATTCGAACGGTCGCATACATACTTCAAAAAGTTTTCTTCCCTACTTTTTGAAGCTCAAATTCAAGTTCAAGTTCAAAGTGATGCTTATTGACCACGCGTTTCAAAAAAGCTTCTCTCCTTCTCTCTCTCTCTGAAGATGATCTGGTCTTTGCCCGCAAAATTAATACTTAGTCACTCTCCTTTATTTCCTTTTATTGTATACTACATATACAATGATACTTAGCTCTGTTTACATACTTTCACTTTTGCTCTGCATACTTTTTACCACACTAGTCTTTTCTCTTGCACTCAAAAAGAAAAATAATAGCATCCTGGACATCGCATACGGCATGACCTTCATCTTTGCGAGTGTCACTCTTTCCTATATAACCATCAGCCAAAGCATTTTTTCTCATTTTTCTTTCCTTATTGTTTTCTTCATTCTTATCTGGGGAGTGAGACTCTCTTACAGACTATATAAAAGAAACAAAGGCAAAAAAGAAGACTTCAGGTATGCACCTTGGCGTGAGCTTTGGATGAAGAAAGGTAAAGCTTACTTCTTCTTTCGAAGTTACCTACAAATATTTGTGCTACAAGCTTTTGTCGTGTCGCTTGTACTTCTCCCCCTTACGCTAAGCTTGGGAGGAGCAGGTACTAATTTGTCGATATCACTCCTTACTGTGCTTGGCGTAGTCCTTTGGCTCGTTGGCTTTTTCTTTGCAGCTGTAGGTGACGCGGAGCTCGACACTTTTATTGCAGCAAAAGATAAACATGGTAAAAAATTCCTCACCACTGGTCTTTTTTCGCTCACTCGGCACCCCAATTATTTTGGCGAGTCGACCATGTGGACTGGCCTCGCAGTCATTAGCTTCTCTGGTGGAGCGTCCTTCCTTGTTTTTCTCTCTCCACTTCTCATAACTTTCCTTCTTCTTTATGTGAGCGGTATACCAATGGTAGAAAAGAGATGGCAAGGTGACGAAGAGTGGGAAGCGTATGCGAGAAAAACGCACGCCTTCTTCCCTTTTCCAAAAAGGAGCTGAGGATATTTCATTTGGCTTGTTACAGAAGTTCTAGGGATGAATGAGATTCGAGAAGAGATAATTATTTTTAAGGAGCCTTACTTAAGCGTACGGTGACGAAAAAATGGTTACCTCGACAAAGAAGCTCGTTATTCCTACAACTTCTGTTCAAAAGTGAAGAAATATGGTATAATTACTCCTACCTATTAAGAAATAATATTTTATATCGCCTTGCAAAATACTCAAAAAGTTTCTATCAATCAACAAATTAGATCAGTCACTCTCCGCGTGATTGGACCTGTCGGAGAAAATTTCGGAGTCATATCCAGAGAAGACGCTCTCGAGAAGGCAAAAGCTCTCAAACTTGATCTCATTGAAGTGTCCCCAAATGCCGAGCCCCCAGTAGCCCGTATCACTGATTACGGAAAGTACATGTTTGAAACCTCAAAAAAACAAAAAGAGGTAAAAGCAAAAGCTCACATCACTGAAACTAAAAACGTGCAAATCTCTGTCGGTATCGGAGAACATGACATTTTTATCAAAGCAAAGCAGGCCGCCGAATGGCTTAAGGAAGGACATCGAGTGAAAATAGAACTTCAATTAAAAGGGCGAATGAAATATATGGAAGACGCATTTCTCCGGACCAGAATGGAGAGAATACTCGCAGTTATCCCGGCAGAATACAAAATCGCAGAGCCACTTAAAAAAGTCCCTAAGTCGTATATGATTGTTATTGAACGGGCAAAATAAACTTGATATGCGGGGATTTTTATGATAGTATAGGAAAATTACACAAAAGTACGGTATGAAAACGAATAAATCGGTTCTTAAACGCCTCAGAATAACAAAAAACGGAAAGATACTCGCGCGAAAGCCGGGACTCAATCACTTCAATGCGAAAGCAAAAAGAAGTAAGCAACTCGCAGGAAAAAGAGCTGCGCCTTTCCATATGACAGGAAAAGAAAAATCTCGTTTTCTTCCTGGGCTTCTCAAGTAGCAATCAAGTTTAATTTAATAACACCCTAACAGAAAAGATATGTCACGCGTCAAAAGAGGTTTAATGGCAATGAAAAGGAGGAGAAATGTGCTCAAAGCCGCAAAAGGATTTCGTTTCGGCAGAAGCACAAAAGAGGTAGAGGCAAAGGTTGCACTACGTCATGCGGGAGCTCACGCTTTCGCTCACAGAAAAGACAAGAAGACTGACATGAGACGTCTCTTTACTGTTAGGCTAAACGCTGCTCTCCGTGCGGAAGGTATAACTTATAGCCGCTTCATCGCTATGGCTACCGCGAAGAACATGCAAGTTGATAGAAAAATACTTTCCATCCTCGCTGTAGAAAATCCTACAACATTTAAGAGTATCGTCACAAGCGTCACTGCCTAGACAATCTTAGGAAAAGAAAACGAGCACTACGTGCTCGTTTTCTTTTTGCATCGCTTCAATATAAGAAAATCTGTTTGGATAAACAAGCGCGGCGCGGCCGGCGCGAGGCAAAAGATATTCCCTTTGGTCATTATTTTGCATCGCAGATAACATAGTCGTGAGTACACTCCCTGTTATCTTGAGACATGAGGAAAGTTCCTAGCAAGGAATTATTCCGTTTTCGGAAAACAGACTTTTAAAAGAGAAGAACGGCATCACTCATGTTCTCACTTAGTGTCGGTTTCACTTAAAAATAATTTACTGAAATGAAACTTAACCTAAAACTTAGTACGTATAACTTAGAACTGTATGCCCGAACGATTTACTAATTACGAATAACTAATTACTCACTCCATCTCACGGGCTTACGCCACGGGAGGATTTGTGTGGACTAAAAAACTAGGCTTTACCAAATGACATTATAATACTCTCTATTAAAGCAAGTGACTTCTCCGAAAGTAAAAATACTTCTTTTTTCATGGACTCATCTTTCATAGACTTTATTTCCTCAAGCGCCCCATCATCAAGACATATCACCATATCAGCGCTACGCAGAAGGGTGAGTATCGTCAGCTCTTTTCCAAGACCAGTGTACAAAATTGTTTCTTCTGGAAGGCTCGTGTATCTAAAGATAGTCTCATGTTCTTCTTTACTGCAGGCAGGCGACAAAGAAACCATTCTATCTGAGTTTGTAAGAAAAGCTTCTTTAAAGTACGTTAATGGTGGAGTAAAGTGCGAGAAAACAATAGCCTCATTTTTGGCAAGAAAAATACCGAGGGTGCGGAGTAGAGCAATATGATCCTCATGCTTATGTACCGTTTGATACTTGGAAACGATAGCAATGCTCATTCTTTTGTTCATAAAAATATTTTTATCTTAATTCTTCACTTTAGATTACCACAAGGTAAACGATTCGCCTTTTTCTGGCACTGATACCGAGATACCTGTGTGCTCTCTAACTCGCTGAGCCAAATACATTGAACTCTTTGGTTCACCCAGAACAAAGTACACTTTCTTTAAATTCCCTTTTTCTGCGACATTCATGGTCCATTCAAGGAGATGGTCAGAGTCTTTATGAGCACTAAATCCGTGTATTTGAAGTATTCTTGCTTCTACTTTTATTGACTCTCCTTTTATCATTACATTCTTGACACCCTCCTGAAGCAGTCTTCCGAGTGTCCCCACCGCTTGATAACCAACGAGAAGCAAACTGTTTTCATGATACGGTAAATAATTCTTTTCATGATGTAGTATGCGCCCTCCATTACTCATACCGCTACCCGCAAGAATTATTTTCGGCGATGGTGCGTGTAGTATTGCCTTACTATCATCAGGACTTATCGACTTAATGAGACCTTCAAAATTGAAAAAATCATTCCCCTCCTTAATGATATCCTGGGCACTGCTATTAAGACTTGACTTATACTTCTGATAAACTTTTGTTATATTGATGGCTAGAGGTGAGTCGAGGAAAATAGGTACTCTCGGCAAGTCACCGTTAACAACCATTTGGTCAAGAAAATAGAGTAGCTCTTGCGCTCGCTCTATAGAGAAAGTAGGTATCATGAGCACCCCTTTTCTTTTAAGCGTAGAGAGCACCGCCTCTTTGAAGAGCGCTACTCGCTCGTCATAGTCCTCATGATTTCTATCTCCGTAGACACTTTCACAGACGAGATAGTCTATGCCTTCGGGCACTTCTGTGTCATGCATAAGTGGCGACGGAGTATTGCCAAGATCTCCTGTTAAGGCGAGACGCTTGCCGTCATGCTCAATGACAATAATGCCAGAGCCAAGTATGTGGCCGGAGTCATAATATTCCAAACTCACTTTACCCGCATTTGTTTCTATGAAATACTTTTCATGATACCTTACTGTTTTCCAAAGCGGCATAGTAGAAAAGACATCTTTTTCGCTATACAGGGGCTCCAAGTTTTCTCTAAGCGCTTCCTTAGAGAGGATTTTATATGAATCAAGTAATATCAGTTCCGCCATGTCTCTTGTTGGTGCAGTGCTCACAATCTCGCCAGAAAAACCTTCTTTGACTATTTTTGGTATACGTCCGACGTGGTCTAAATGAGCGTGCGTAACAAAAATATGACTTATTTCATTTGGTACAAAGGGGAAAGGCTCTCTATTTAAATCAGTACCATATTTTTCTCCTTGGAAAAGACCACAGTCAACTAGTATTTTTTTTCCTCCTACGTCAATTAAAAAGAGTGACCCTGTCGCAGTTCCTTGTCCACCTAGAAATGATATTTTCATGAGTTTTTTTTCTTAGCAAGCACAATATAACCATAATAAGCACCGAGCCCTCCAACTAGATAATCCTTTACCGTATCAAAAAAGCCATGCCAACTTCTCTCAACAACTTCTCTAATAAAGAACTCGTGTATTTCCCAGAAGCTTGCAACGATAAAAAAAAGGACCAAGAAAAGTGTAAGACTTACTTTTACTTTCCTTAAAGTAAAAAGCGATATGAAAAGTCCCGCTAAGAGAAAACCGCCGAGAAAATGCATGGGAATGTCGAGCCAAACGAATTCATCATACAGGTACAGTCTGTCAAAAATAAAGCGAGACACTGCAAGCATTCCAAAAATAAGAATTAGATAGAAAATCACATTTTTCATAAGAAGAGTATATCATGTAAAAAACGCTACTTTCGTAGCGGTGTTTACAGAGGCGCTCGGGCACATTTACCTGAAAAAAGTCAGGTGGGCGGAGAAACTCCTACGCCACAGCGAAGGAGAATGTCTCCCTAGCCCGGAATGTGCTAAGGATAAATGTCCGAGCACCTATAATCAGTATACCTACATCACTTCTTTTTGCAAGAAGTAAGCGAAATGGAAGAATACTAAAGATCTTCTTTCTTCCCTTTCAGAAAACCAAGAATAATAATCTGCGAAACAACGCCAATAAACGGTATGAATGTTCCTAGAAGAAAAAGCGGACTCATTTTCAGATCTTTATGCAAGGTACCCCTTTCTTAAGACAAGTATTCTGTGATTAATTTATCAAAAAATATATAATTACATCATATGTCAAAAAGAGGATTTCGTGTTGCTA
>JAYVAE010000048.1:0-23410 GCA_043751115.1 bacterium
GCCTTTAAGAACAAAAAGACGCCACTAGAGGTTATGGTAGAATCTACCTATTACAAGACTAACTTACCGGAGGAGTGCAAAGATGGGTGGACTTATACACCTGCTTGCGTCCTTACTTCTCTTGTGCTATAATTCTACCACTTAGCATTTTCTATTACTCGCTTGGCTAAGAGAATTTTGGGGAATTAGTTGCTTCTTATTATTTATTTTCATTTTAATTAACGTCTACTACCACTAAACCAGATCGGTTTAGGCGGCACGACAATACAAAAACATATGGCAGCAGTAGAATTCAATCGCGACAAACCACACGTAAACGTAGGAACTATCGGACACGTAGACCACGGAAAGACAACCCTCACCGCAGCTATCTTAAACGTACTTCACCTGAAGGACGCTACTATTAAGACAAAAGGGGTAGATGATATCGACAAAGCTCCAGAAGAGAAGGCTCGTGGTATTACCATTTCGCTCTCTCACTCAGAATACTGGACAGATGCTCGCCACTACGCGCACATCGACGCTCCAGGTCACGCTGACTATATCAAGAACATGATCACCGGTGCTGCTCAAATGGACGGCGCTATACTCGTAGTTGCAGCAACTGACGGTCCTATGCCACAAACTCGTGAGCACATCCTCCTAGCCAAGCAGGTAGGTGTGCCAAAGATGGTAGTGTTCCTCAACAAGTGTGACATGGTTGATGACGAAGAAATGATCATGCTCGTCGAAGAGGAAATCCGTGAACTCCTTACAAAGCAAGGCTTTGATGGTGTGAACACTCCAATCATCAGAGGTTCTGGACTTAAAGCGTCAGAAGCGAAGTCACTCGATGATCCATGGGCTAAGAAAGTTATGGAACTTATGGACGCACTCGACACCTACATTCCAATTCCAGTTCGTGATGTAGCGAAGCCTTTCCTTATGCCAGTTGAAGACGTCTTCACTATTGAAGGACGTGGTACTGTCGTAACAGGAAAAATAGAAAGAGGTATTCTTAAGCTTAACGAAACGGTTGAAATTGTTGGTCTTAAAGATACTGTAACCACAACAGTAACTGGTATTGAAATGTTCAACAAAAACCTTTCAGAAGGGCAAGCTGGGGACAACGCTGGTATTCTTATACGCGGAGTTAAGAAGGAAGACATTATGCGTGGACAAGTTCTCGCAAAGCCAGGCTCAGTTAAGCCTCATACAGACTTCGAATGTGAAGTGTATATTCTTAAAAAGGATGAAGGTGGAAGACACACTCCATTCTTAAATGGTTACAAGCCGCAATTCTACGTACGTACTACTGACGTAACTGGCGAAGTAACACTTCCAGCTGGAACAGAAATGGTTATGCCAGGGGACACTGTGAAGTTTACCGTCAAGCTCCACGCCCCTATTGCTCTTGAAGAGCAGCAGAGATTCGCTATACGCGAGGGTGGTAAAACGGTTGGAGCTGGTGTTGTAACTAAGATTATCGCCTAGTATTCGCATTTCTTTATTCTTTATCCCATGACTACGACAGCTAAAGCTACGACCACAAAAAAGCAGAAGACTGCTGCTCTTGAGGTGCAAAAACTCAGAATAAGAGTTCGTGCTTATGAAAGTAAAGTGCTCGATGCTTCTGTTAAGCAAATCATCGACACAGCACGACGTTTTGAAGCGACGATTATCGGACCAATACCACTTCCAACAGAAATCAAGAAGTATACCGTAAACCGTGCCAGCTTCATTTACAAAAATGCCCGCGAGCAATTCGAGATGCGTACCCACAAAAGACTCATCGATATTGTTAACCCTAATGCAAAACTTATTGAAGCGCTGACCAACCTTTCTCTTCCTTCTGGAGTGGATGTTGAGGTGAAGATGGCATAAATTATGTCGTGCTCCCTAGAATGACGCAGAAAATACCGAAAAAATATGAAATTCACCCTCGCAAAAAAATCCAATATGACGCAATTCTTCTCCCCAAGCGGTGAAGTTTTCGCTGCAACACTACTTACCTGTGAGCCTCTTTCTGTTACTCAGACAAAAAGCGTGAGCGGCAAAGATGGATATGACGCAATACAAGTCGGCGTCTACTCTCAAAAAGAGTCGAGAATTTCAAAAGCAAAGCTTGGGCACTTAAGGGGAAGTGCTTACAAAGTCGTCAAGGAATTCAGAACTTCATCTGGCGATCTCGCTGTAGGAGCAGTCATAGCAGCAGATATTTTTCAGGCAGGAGATATTGTATCGGTCTCATCTGTATCAAAAGGTAAAGGATTTCAGGGGGTTATGAAACTTCATGGATTTTCAGGTGGTTGGGCTCAACATGGACAGAAACATTCAGCTCGCGAAGCAGGATCAATTGGGTCTACTGGTCAACAGCGTGTTAATCGAGGAAAAAAGATGCCAGGTAGAATGGGAAGTGACAAAGTCACAGAAAAGAACAGAGAGATATTAGGTGTTGACCTTGAAAATGGTCTCATCCTTGTCAAAGGGGCGGTAGCTGGTAAGAGGGGAACATTAGTTGAACTTAAAGGATAGTTATGGAAGTTTTAGTATATACACAAACAGGAGAAGAGGGAAAGAAAATAATGTTGCCAGAAGAAATTTTCGGCGTAAAGTGGAATGGAGATCTTGTGTCACAAGTGCTCTATATACAAGCGTCTAATAGAAGAGCAGGTACTGCGCACACCAAAGACAGAAGTGAGGTTTCTGGAGGTGGTAAAAAACCATGGCAACAAAAGGGTACGGGGCGTGCGCGTCACGGGTCATCACGTTCTCCAATTTGGAGACACGGTGGAGTCACGCACGGACCGCGAAATGATAAGAATTATAAGAAGACACTCACCGACTCTATGAAGCGTTCAGCGCTCTTTGCTCTCCTTTCGGCAAAAGTTCGAGATGGTAAAATCCTTTTTGTTGACTCAGTCGAAGGAACAGATGGAAAGACAAAGTCAGCAGAGGGTATCATGAAAAATCTTTCTGTTGCGCCAGGATTTAAGACCATTACTTATAAAAAAGTTGGCAATGTTCTGATGACATCACCAAAGCTTGCAGACACAGAAAAGAAAGGTTTTAGAAACCTGCCTTATGTTACTTTTGCCAATCTTTCACATTTAAACCCACTCGATATTGCAAACACTCGCTACCTTATCATAACGAATCCAGAAGAGACGATTGCTTTACTTTCTAAGAAATTAGCATAAATTATATGGCAAAGAAAGCAATCACAACAAAAAAAGAAGGTAAAGAAGTCAAAGATAATAAAGACAACTTTGTACTTGGTCCAATTATGAGCGAAAAAGCGTCTCTTCTCTCGAATCAAAATGCTTACACTTTTGAAATTAGAGATGATTCGACAAAGCTCACCGTAAGAGCGGAGATACTTACTCGTTACAAAGTAAAGCCGACAAAGATCAATATTGTCAGTCTGCAAAGAACAAAAGTCTTTGTCAGAGGGAAAATCGGTCATACGAAAGGCATGAAGAAGGCCATCGTTTTTCTTAAAAAAGGCGACACTATAAAACTCGCGTAACAACACTCGTATGAAGACCTATAAACCAACAACACCATCAAGGAGACAAATGTCCACGGTAACCTATCGAGGTGTCCTTACTGTGAGCAAGCCGTACAAGCCTCTCACAACCGGCTTTAGACGTGGTTCAGGAAGAAACGCTTTTGGTCGCATCACGAGTCAAGCGCGTGGCGGAGGAGTCAAGCGTTCTTTCCGTGACATAGATTTTTCTTATAATAAGATGAACATTCCGGCGAAAGTAGAAACTGTCGAATATGATCCAAACAGATCAGGCTTTATTGGACTTGTTTGCTACGCAGATGGTGAAAAGAGATATGTTCTTCTTCCGAAGTCAGTAACGGTAGGAAATACTTTCCTTGTCGGAGAAGAAGCTCCGCTTGAGCCAGGAAATAGAAGACCTCTTAAGAATATTCCAGTTGGAACCTTTATTTATAATGTCGAGCTACACCCAGGATCAGGCGCTAAAATAGTGAGATCTGCTGGTGTCTACGCGCAAGTTGTTGCTCACGATGGAGGCTTCACTTCCCTCAAGTTACCATCAAGCGAAATTAGAAAAGTGCGTGACCTCTGTTTTGCTTCAATAGGTGAAGTATCAAACGATGAGTATCGTCTTCGTAATCTTGGAAAGGCGGGGCGCGCTCGCCAGCTTGGCTGGAGACCAAAGACCAGAGCAATGGCGAAAAACCCAGTAGATCACCCATATGGTGGTGGTGAAGGTAAGGCTCCTCGAGGAACCAAGCGTCCAAAGACAAAGCAAGGTAAAGTTACTGGAGGTAAAAAGACGAGATCACCTAAGAAGTATTCAAATGTGCATATTGTTTCAAGAAGAAAAGTAGGAAAGAACGCCTAAAGACTAAAAACCGATTGACTTTACAAGAAAATTTGCTAGAATTAATACCCTAACTAAGCTATGACACGATCACTCAAAAAAGGACCATATGTCGATGAACGAGTACTTAAAAAAGTACTTGGCAAAAGACCTGAAAGCACAGGCGTCATTAAGACATGGATAAGACGATCTGACATTTCACCAGAAATGGTTGGCTTCACTTTCGGTGTTTATAATGGCAAGCAGCATCTTGATGTTTTCATTACAGAAGATATGGTTGGACACAAGCTTGGAGAATTTTCACCAACCAGGAAATTCGTCAGACATGGAGGTAAAATGCAAAAAGAAATTGACCAGAAGAAGAAGCAATCAGAAATCGATGCTGCAAAAATTGCTAAGTCAGCTACTGACACGAAGAAGAAATAACAGAAGAAACAATTATGAAAGCCTTACTTAACAATTATCGTCAGTCACCAAGAAAGATACGAATCATAACAGCGCTTGTGAGTGGTAAAGGAGCAGTCGAAGCAGATGCTATTTTAAACAGACTTATCAAGCGTGGGGCGCTCCCGATAAGGAAGCTTCTTGCGTCAGCAATCGCAAACTCCGGAAAGAATGCAAATGAGCTCATGATTAAATCAGCAAGAGTTGACAAGGGTGTCATCATGAAAAGATCTATGCCGCGTGCCATGGGACGAGCTTTTCCAATACATAAGCATACATCAAAGGTTGTCATTGAGCTTGCTAATAAAGAAATAAAATAATCTATCAATATTTACCTATGACACACGTTGTTCATCCTTACTCTCATCGCCTTGGAATTATCCGTGACTGGAAGTCGCGCTGGTTCGCTAACCCTTCAGATTTCGCAACCCATCTAAGAGCAGACGTTCTCATAAGACGATTCCTCGACAAAAAGTTACGAGGGAGTTATGTTGCAACCGTTGATCTCGAGCGTACTGCAAAACAGTATCGCATCGGAATACACACATCAAGACCAGGTATGATCATAGGACGTGAGGGATCAGGAATTATTGCCCTTAAAGCAGCTCTCGAAAAAGAAGTAAAGAGAAATAAACTTGTACTTCCAGAGATTAAAATTGATATCATTGAAGTTAATAGCCCGGAAGCAGACGCTGCCATTGTCGCAGCCATGGTTGCTGAGCAAATTGAAAAGCGTCTTCCTTTCAGAAGAGTACTTAAAACGACGATTGAGAAAGTCATGGCTAATCGTGATGTAAGTGGTGCTCGTATTGCAGTAGCAGGCAGGCTTGGTGGCGCTGAAATGGCACGTAAAGAGGAAATCAAGCGTGGAGGTATTCCACTTCAAACCTTGAGAGCTGACATTTCTTTCGCGAAAGAGAGAGCTAATATGACTTACGGTGTCATCGGTATAAAAGTTTGGATATATAGAGGTATGAAATTTGATGGTAAGAAAGAGACCAAGTAAGCGATTGTAATTTTAGTAAGTAAGTAAAGATATTAGTATGTTATTCCCAAAAAAAGTTAAGCATCGCAAGTGGCAGACAGCAAGACTTTCTGATGAAAAGTTAGCAAGACCAGAGACGAGAGGTATCACCGTCTCTTTCGGATCTTTTGGTCTTAAAGCAGAAAGCCCCGCCCGAGTCGATTCAAAACAAATCGAAGCAGCAAGACGTGCGATGACAAGACGTGCTGGGAAAACAGCAAAAGTTTGGATAAGAATATTTCCAGACAGACCATTTACTCAAAAGGCAGCTGAAGTACCAATGGGTAAAGGAAAGGGCGATTTAGAAGGGTATTGCTTTGAAGTAAGACCAGGAAGAATTCTCTTTGAAGTTGACGGCATAGCTGAGGCAGATGCGAGAGACGCACTTCGAAAAGCTGGCACGAAACTTCCCGTAAGAACTCGTATCGTCGCTCGAGAATAAAGAAATATCATGACTAACACAATACACAACAAAGCAATAAAGAAGACATTACAGGGAGCTGTTGTTTCAGATAAAATGGACAAAACAGTCGTTGTTAATGTTACTCGCTATATCGCGCACAAAAAGTACGGTAAGTATTTTAAAATTGATAAGAGATATAAGGCTCATGACGAAAACAATACTTTTAAAGTAGGGGATAAAGTTGTCATAGCTGAAACAAAGCCCATCTCAAAGGACAAGTCTTTTATCGTTGTCAGTAAGATAGATAATAAATAGTTTATGATACAAGCAGGAACCAATGTCAAAATAGCGGATAATTCAGGAGCGAAATTCGGCCGAGTCTTCAAAGTGCTTAAAGGTTCAAAAAGAAGATATGCCTCACTCGGCGACCTCGTCGTACTTTCTGTAAAAATTGCAGAGCCGAGAAAAGCTGTGAAGAAGAAGGATATTGTTTATGGTGTTGTTGTTCGTACCGTCAAGCAATTTAGAAGAAAAGATGGTTCATATATTGCTTTTGATGAAAATGCAGTAGTAATTGTCGATAAAAACAAGCTTGAGCCAAAGGCAGGACGTGTCTTCGGTCCTATTCCTCGCGAAATTTCTGAAACCGGAATTGATGGTTACAAGAAAATTGCATCTCTAGCGCCAGAAGTAATATAATTTTTATGAAAAAAGGAGATACTATCATTGTCATAGCAGGAAAAGAAAAAGGAAAGAAAGGTGTTGTTGCTCGCGTACTTCGCGATCAAGATAAAGTCATTATCGAAGGACTCAATCTTCTCAAAAAGCATAAGAAGCCTACTAAAAGTGGTGAAAAGGGAAGTATTGTGAGCGTCGCTTCTCCGATACACATTTCAAATGTAAAACTCGAAGGAGAGAAAGTGAAAAAAGAAGTAAAGAAAGAGAAGAAGGAGAAAAAAGCAAAGAAAGTGGTAGAAAAGAAAGCAGAATAAGAGAAACAAAAAACGCCGCAAGGCGTTTTTTGTTGTGGCAGATAGTGCTTTGTGTTACATAAATGAAAATGCTAACACTCTTAATTAACGCAATTGAAGAAGGGTGAGGGTGTAGCGTGTGGCAGAAATAATTTTTAAAGCAATTATCGATATAATCCATGGAGCAATTGGCGTGTACGCCCCTGGTGTTTACTGTAGCACAGGAGCAATGAGCATTGGCAGCTCACTCACCTTAAGTGGTGGCGGTACCTATATCTTTAGGCCAGTCAGGGCTTTCACCACAGCGGCTGGAACTCAGGTTTCAGCAAGTGGCGCTAGTGTCTGCGATGTCTTCTGGACTCCAAGTGGTGCATCAACTCTTGGTGCAAACACAACCTTTTTTGGAAATGTCATCGATGTTGCAGGAATTACTGTCGGAGCAAATACTACTTGGATTGGAAGCGCTCTAGCTTTTGGAGGAACAGTAACCACAGATACTTCAATCTATGTGGACTTATTCTAACCGTGTACTCATTACAGCATATGTACAGGCAAATATTGCTTTTCCAAACCTGACTATCCTTCTTGTGCATGCGCCTGAGAAAAACGTTGTTACCTCTGTACGTCTACAAATTCCCAGTCTTTATATTGATGTACATGTCGAGTCTGTTGGTGTTACAACGATAGGTGCGATGGATGTGCCACAGTCTATAGAAAATGTTACTTGGTTTAATTTGGGTGCGGTGCCCGGTGAAATTGGAAGTGCAGTCATTGGTGGACATTATGGATGGAAAGATCAGAAAGTTTCAGTTTTTGACAATTTAAAGCAGATACAAATTGGCAATCTAATGCATGTCACTTTGGCTAACGGAACAGTAGTCACGTTTAAAGTACAAGAAATAAAGACATACGTATGGATCACAGATGCAAGAGACATATTTATTTCTGATGATGGAAGGTCTCATCTTTCGTAGTATGTACTGTCGCATGAATGATCAAGCGAATGAATAGACTCATTTCTTAGATGAAGACTAGATGTTATTTTTAGGCATGAACGTATACTCGATAATCTTTGTCATGGACATAGTATCACTATGTGAAGCTGTCTCATAGAGCGCGGTTGCCAGTTATTGGTGTGTAAATACTTCAAATGCCGCTATCACTATAAACCCAAGAAGAAATATAATCCAAGTGCCCACGCTAAAAATAGTAACTACAATGTCTCTTTTTTTTACAAAAAAAGAAGACATTGCTGTGGGGTAGAGAGAATCAATTTTGACCATACATCCTGTAATCCATGTTGCAAGAAGTGGGGTAGCAGAAATGGCTAACACATACGTCATCAGCATGTAAAATCCTTTAAAAAAACGGCCCAGGCTTTCTCTTTGCGACGAATCTTTTATAAAACCCTCGGATAATGAGCCAAAGATACTTACCACTACAGCAAGTATGAGAGTCGACACAAATAAGATTATAAAAAATTTAATATGTGCGCTTATAAAGTTCATTGCGTTTGCATATTATGTACGCATAATAACACCTTTTATGTTAATTTTCTAGGCAACCATATTTTCAGCAGTACCCTTGTGGTGTTCCAGATTTTTTAGATTGTACTTAATCTGTAGAAATCGAATGAATTAGCAAATTCACACTTGGTACTACCCTTGTGGTACGGGATTAGAACTCAAATGACACAAAAATAATTTACCCTACCCTTGTTTAAAAAATACTTATAAATTGTTGTTTGTTAGCAAAGTAAAAAAGTGAATAACGAAGCCATTATTCTCTACATTTAGCATATACTAAAAAAATGATGGCAGATACTCATGTTGACATACCGACCCTCGCCCGTACTATTTTTGTCGACGCAGCAAATAAGGGGGCATCTGATGTTCACATAGACCCAGGACTAAGCGAACTTCGAATACGCTTCCGTATCGACGGCGCGCTTATTCTCTACAGTACTTTTCCGATGATATATCATGAACAGATACTCACCCATCTGAAGGTGCTTTCAGATCTAAACACTACTGCAATTTTTACTCCACAAGACGGACATTTTGCTGTGAACTTCATGTATCAAGACGATGTAACTGGCAAGACCTCTCAAATAGTTGTCGATATACGTATTTCAGTTTTCCCTACAACACACGGTGACGCCGCGGTATTTCGTCTTGCAAACTCTGTAACGCATATACTCAAGCTCGAAGGCCTCGGCATGGATGAAAAGACCCTCATTAAAGTGAGAGCCATAACAAAGAAAAGTAAT
The DNA here is from genome assembly GCA_043751115.1 of bacterium. Classification (GTDB taxonomy): domain Bacteria; phylum Patescibacteriota; class Minisyncoccia; order Phycocordibacterales; family UBA5272; genus UBA11704. The sequence goes on from JAYVAE010000048.1 coordinate 9,449, forward strand.
GGAATGCTCCTTATGACTGGTCCCGTCGGATCTGGTAAAACTTCTGCGATTTATTCTGTGCTTGAGGAGGTACTTACTCCAGAAAAGAATGCTGTCACTCTTGAAGATCCAGTTGAGTTTCACTTCGAAGGGGTAAGGCAAATACAAATGAATCCAGACAGGGGACTGACGTATGCAAGCGGTATGAAGTCTATATTAAGACAAGATCCTGATATCATACTTATTGGTGAGATAAGAGATGCAGAAACGGCAGAGCATGCGGTAAGAGCTGCTCTCGTTGGCCGACTTGTCTTTTCTACCATACATGCGAACTCGAGCATCGGAACTATAGCGAGGCTCATTGATATGAATATAGAAAAAAGCGTTATAGCATACGCTTTAAATGGAGTTATTGCGACGAGGCTGGTGCGAAAAGTATGTGTTGATTGCAAAGTAGAGTATATGCCAGCACAAGAATTCTTAAGTCTACTCTCAGTTGATCCTCTTGCTCATAAATTTTATAAAGGTACCGGTTGTAAATCTTGCGGAGGTAAAGGGTATTCTGGAAGGACCGGAATATTTGAAGTCATTGAATTTGACTCTACTATGCGTTCCATGATAGTTGAAGGAGTTTCAATGTCTGAGCTACAAAAATATGTTGACGAAAGTGGAGTCAGGTCACTCAAAGACGACGCATTACTTAAAGTCTACGCAGGAATTGTGACTCTCGAAGACGTAGCGGTCACGGTATAAGCTGGAAAGATAGAAGAAAAGATACTTCTGTACAAAAAGACGCTTTTATAGTAGTATATAGCATATTATCGAAGTAAATAAGCGATGTACGAGACCGAACTTAAGCTACGGCGAGAGTTCTAGGTTACTGGGTAGTCAGCCAAACCTAGAAAAATGGACTACCATTTTTCTGTCAAGCCATGCTTCACACAATATGAAAACAGTACAAGAAAAGCAAAAAGATTCTTTTGAAATGCTTAAAAAAGAGTTTGGTTACACAAATATTCACGCAGCTCCAAAGCTCGTAAAAGTAAATGTCTCAGTCGCGACAGGGACTATGATGAAAAAGGACAGAAAGAGAAATGAGCTTGTCGTGGACAGGCTTACAAAAATTACTGGCCAGAGACCAACAGTAAGGAAGGCGAAGCAGTCAAACGCATCATTTAAAATTCGTGAAGGGGATGAAATTGGTGTTGCGGTAACACTTCGTGGACAGAGAATGTATGGCTTCCTCGATAAGCTACTCAACGTCTCTCTCCCGCGTACTAAGGACTTTAGAGGTATTAATCGTACATCGGTAGATGCTATGGGAAATATCACTTTCGGCATCAAAGAGCAGACCATATTTCCAGAAATTGGAGAAGAAGATCTAAAAGATATTTTTGGAATGGCAATCACCGTCGGAACAACCGCAAAGACAAAGGAAGAGGCGACGGCTTTTCTTGAGATTATTGGCATTCCTTTCAAAAAAGCGTAAAAAAGTTATAAATTGGCGAGCTTCTTTGTCAGAACTATTTATTTTTGCGTCACTGTACGATTATGCACACCTCCAGGAATAATTTACGTCCAAGACGCAGGGCTGCTGTCTCGTCGAATCTCATCCAATTTCTAACTTTTTATAGCACGACGTTAGTAATAAGAAAGAAAACACCCATATTCGGGTGTTTTCTTTTTTCTGTGGGAAACCAAAACGCCTTCGGCACTCGTATTTGCTATACTATGAAGATAATGAAACAATTCCTGCTTTTCTGGTTGCTTGCGTTTCTGTTTCTCCCCACTTTTTCTCTCTATGCAGAGTCTGAAGACGAACTACAAAAACAGCTTAAGTCTTTAGAAAATGAAATAAAAGGACTACAAGATAGTGTTTCTTTTGCGAGAAGCAAGGGAACAGGTCTTCAAAGTGATATCAAGCTTCTTGAAAAGAAAATAATTGAAAGCCAGCTTAAAATTAAGTCGACACAGGCTAACATTGCAAAATTAAACAGAAACATTATCGAAAAAGATCAAGCCTTAGAAGAGCTGGACGCCAAGCTTGCTCGCGAAAAAGATTCGCTGGGTCAGATTCTAAGGAAGAAGAATTATTATACCGCGTACACACTTCTTGACTATTCACTACAAGAAAAAACACTTTCAGGCTTTTTTTCGGATAGAGATGCATACGGTTCATTAGAAGAATCACTGCAAAACTCTTTTAAAGACATTACAATTTCTAAAACTACAATAGAAAACGTCAAACTTGAGCTTGAAGATGCGAAAGATGAAGAAACTGCAAGAAGAGTTGTTCAAGAGGCTGAAAAGAAGCGTGTCGAGCTCAATCAAAAAGAAAAAGCGAGTCTACTCACCGCAACAAAAGGGGAAGAAACAAAGTATAAAAAGGTGCTCGAAACAAGGCAAGCAGAGGCAGCTAAACTAAGAGCAAGAATATTTGCCCTCCGTGATAGCTCGAGTATTTCTTTTGGACAAGCGTATGATTATGCAGTACTCGCTTCGAAAGCAACTGGGGTAAGGCCAGCTCTCATTTTATCTATACTCACACAAGAGTCTTCGCTCGGTAAAAATATCGGTGCGTGTTATTTATCAAGCGACCAGTCGGGAAACGGCGTTAGTATAAAAAGTGGAGAGAGTAGGACAAGAGTTATGAATCCAAAACGAGACGTACCACTCTTTCTTGAGCTTACCAGAGATTTAGGGCGAGACTCCTTCAAGACTCCAGTATCATGCTGGATACCCATGTATAGCAAAGGTGTCCCTTATGGCTGGGGAGGTGCTATGGGTCCAGCGCAGTTCATTCCTTCTACGTGGCAGCTTTTTTCAAAGCGAGTGGCTGCAAGCGTCGGCCAGCCTTATTCTGATCCGTGGGTGCCGTATCATGCTATTGTTGCTATGGCAATGTATTTATCTGACCTCGGAGCTGTTTCTGGGAACGAAACATCGGAAAGAACAGCTGCGTGCAAGTATTATTCTGGCTCTTCATGCTCAAGAAGTAATGACGGTGCCTCATATGGTAATCAAGTTATGAAAAGAGTGTATGGAATACAGCAAGATATTGATACATTGCAGAAATCATAAGCTTGTGTTATTATAATAAAATTATGAAAACTGACATACATCCAAACTATTTCTCGGCTGCGACTGCTGTATGCGCTTGCGGAGCAACGTATACCTTAGGATCAACAAAACAAACTATTTCTATTGAAATCTGCGCTACATGTCATCCTTTTTATACAGGACAAGAAAAAGTGCTTGATACAACAGGGCGTGTCGACCGTTTCAAAAAGAGAATGGTTGCTAAAAAGGCATAACGTTTAGATAAAAGCATCACAGGTTTTCCTTGATGCTTTTATTATTTATACTCATCTTATGAATCTTGAAGAATTAAAATCTAATCCAAGAACTATGTATCTTGCGGGAGAATATGAAAAAGTACTCCTTGCTCTCGCCGAAACAGAGGAGTTACTCCTTCATGATGGAATGAAAGAGCTTGCCGAGGGAGAGATTACCGAACTTACTGCTCAAAAAGAGGCGCTTTGGAAGCAAATGGAAGACACTCTTAAGAAAAATGAAGTAGAAGATTCTGTGCCAAAGGCTCTTATCGTGGAAATGCAGGCTGGCGCTGGTGGAGATGAAGCAACTCTTTTTGCAGCTGAGCTCGCAGGAGCGTACGCCGCGTACTGTGAAGCGCATAAAATTTCTTTTGAAAAAGTTGATGAGAATCAAAGTGAGGTAGGTGGCTATAAGTCTGTATCATTTGAAATGAAAGGCAAAGATGCATGGAAAACTTTTGAATTTGAAGGGGGCGTTCACAGAGTACAGCGCATTCCTGACACAGAAAAAAATGGAAGAGTTCACACTTCAACTATTACTGTTTCTGTCATGCCAATACGTGATACTAAAAAAGTAGCGCTTAATCCAAGTGATTTAGAGTTTGAAACATCGCGCTCTGGAGGAGCTGGTGGGCAAAATGTGAACAAAGTAGAAACGGCCGTGAGAGTGATACATAAACCAACGGGTATTGCTATCAGGTGTACTATAGAAAGAAGTCAGCTTAAAAATAAAGAAAGAGCACTTCAAATGCTTCAGGCAAAACTCGATCAGCTTGAAGCAAAGAAAGAGGGGAGCGATACTCGTGATGAGAAACGATCACAAGTAGGGACAGGAGACAGAAGTGAAAAAATAAGGACGTATAATTTTCCGCAGGATAGAGTGACCGATCATCGTATCAAAGAGTCGTGGCATGGGTTACCTGGCATCATGGAAGGCAAACTCGAACCGATTTTTGAAGGGCTACAAAATTTCGAAGGGGAGTTCTCTTCGGAAGAGTAGTGAGAAGGATAATTTTTTACTCGAACCGTTACACCGAACTTTACTTAATGCAAAATTAATGTGCAAGCGCAATACAGACAACCTCTCGAGCACCTGCCAGCAAAAGTACCTTTTTCGCTTCATTAAAAGTGCTGCCGGTAGTCATGATATCGTCTACAAGGATGACTCTTTTTCCTAATAATTTCATATCTTCTCCTTGTTTCACTTTGAATGAGCCTTTTTGAGCATGTATTCTTTCATTTCTGGATAGAAGAGCTTGTCTACTTGTATACAATTTTTTCTCCAAGAGATGTGAGTCTGCCCGGATACCGCTTTCCTTGGAAATAATCGAAACTATTTTTTCAGCATGATTGTAGCCACGAAAAATGAGTCGCCATCTATGCATAGGCATCCCTACAAGGAGAGAAGTATCTTTCTCTTTGCTTAGAAGTAAGGATATATCATCTTCTTTGAGCCATGACATAATAAGTGGTGTGTAGAGAGATGTGCGATGTTCATATTTTGCAAGTCCTAAAATCCGTTTAGTCCTTACATCTTTATATGATAGGAAAATAAAAGTAAAAGGATCTTTCTTTTCTCTTGAGTGTACGAGGAGAGAGATACAGTGCTCGCAAAGGGTGCTCGGTCCTTTATTACAGAGTAAACATGTACTCGTGCTGAAAAGATTTGAAAGTTTTTGAAATAATAAAGTAAGTGTATACATTTAAGGTTGCGCGTCAGATGCTATACTGTCTTTATGAGTTTATCTTTTTTTCAGCAAAATAACGATGGACATGCTGTTGGTGTTGACATTGGTAAGTCCTCCATTAAAGTCGTACAGTTAAAGAAAGAGCACAATATAATAAAGCTCGTCACCTACGGGGAGATATTCTTAGGTAATCTTCTTGGTCAAACTGATGGAAAAGCAGTTTCAGCAGGGGAAGATTTGATAGTGAGTGCCATAGTCACTCTTTATAAAGAGGCTAAAATTACCGCAAAAAAAACCATCTTTTCAGTTGATCCAGCTTCAACATTTGTGACAACTATTCCCATTCCGAAAGAAGCTTCATCAGATATTTTAACAGCACTTTCCTTTGAAGCAAGAAAATATTTACCGGTGCCACTCTCTACGGTCGATATCGATCACTGGGTAGTCCCGGCGGGGATTTTAGAAGAAGATCAAAAGAATATTCAAGTAGTGCTCGCTGCTATCAAGCATGAGACACTGACGCTTTATAGTCGTATTGCTCAAAGACTTGGAGTAGCGAATCCGCTTTTTGAAATAGAGGCATTTAGTTTAAAAAGAAGTCTTCTCGGTGATGGCACCTTTAATATTATTGTCGATATCGGGGCACAGTATTCTACCATCACTCTTGTACATAAAGAAATAATACTTGATGTACATCTTATACCACGCGGTTCGCAAGAGAGCACCACTCAGCTTGCAAAAGCGCTTTCTCTTTCTGAGGGAGAGGCGGAAAGATTAAAACAAGATTTTGGTTATAATGAAAAGACTGATAATAAGTATGTAGGTGAGGTAATGAAATTGTCTACTTATCCACTGTTTGGAGATGTGGGGCGCCTTTTACTTATGTATGAAAGAAAGTATAATCAAATAGTTGATAAAATTATATTTACTGGATCTGGTGCGCGAGTGAAGGGCATTAGTGTTGTTGCCGCGGAAGTTATTAAAGGTAATATTGTACTGGCAAATCCTTTTCAAAAAATAGATACTCCCGCGTTTCTCCATGACATGCTAAAGAGAGTTGGTCCAAGTTACTCAGTAAGTGTCGGTCTTGCTCTCAAAGGTTTTGAAGAATAATTATGTTTACAGCTAGCTCACAACAACCAAACAATGTATCGGGGACTACTTTTAGTAGAACTCCGTCTCTCTTAGCAGAGGAAAAGAAAAGTATCGCTCCCTATATTTTTACTGCGTGCATGTTCATAATTGCTGTGCTCGCACTTGCACTATGTGCTTATGCATATCATCAAAAAGATATTTATCAAAAACAAGTTGAGGCAAAAAAAGAAGAGTTAAACCGAGTAACTTTTAACCAAGAAGGGGCAACGCTGCAAGATATCGAAGATCTTTCGGGAAGACTACGAGGTATCATATCAATATTTACTAGTGCACCATCTGCAAGCAGTGTCTTCACCATATTTGAGTCTGCTACAGAAAGAGGAGTAGCATTTAATCGCCTTGAGGTAAACAGAGTTGAGGGCTCTAAAAGTTATAAAGTTACAGTATCGGGAAATGCAAACACATTTAAAGACCTCATTCTGCAAAGAGATACTTTTAGATTAGCTCCGTATTCAAAATATGTCTCTGATGTCACGGTGACGAACTTTAACCGCGATTTACAAACAGGGAATATTTCATTTACTATTACTGCTGTCATTTCAGTAGGAAGATTCGGTGTTGCAAATCTTCTTGTTGATTTAACAAAGCCTAGTGAGAATCTTACCCCTGTTGTCGGAGGTGGAGTAACCCTGCCGCGAGTAAGTGTTCCCTTAGTTCTACCTCCAGCTCAGAACAAAGTTTCAACAAGTTTGCCCGCTTTAGGAGGTGGTCCGCTTATAACTTCTACGACCACGAAGCAAATTGCTACAAGCACAGGTCAAAGCAATAATACAAACAATCCTTAATCATGTCGTCAAAAGACTTACTTCTCTTTAATATAATTCTAGCGGGTATCCCTGTCGCTCTTTACCTTATCATCTGGAATCCACTTTTTACCGGAACAGGATACGAATTCTATAATCCTGCAACGCCTCAAACATCAATTAACGCCTACAAGGGAGATCTCTCCGGCTTCACAAAAGCGTTTGAAGACTCAAGCGCACTTCTCGTTAAATATAATAAATTAGCAGATTCTTATAAAGCTGTTGATAGAAGTATCTTTGATACAATAAAAAGGTCAATACCGGACGACATCGACAGACTCAATTTCGTGAGTGAAATAACGGCGATGATAGAAAAAGAAGGTTTTGATGCTGGAGCTATTACTGTTAATCCAGGGCCCGATTTAAATGGGGTAAAGACGGTAACTTTTTCTTTCACAGTAAAAGGAACATATGAATCCCTGAAAGCTCTTGTTAAATCATTTGAACAAAATGCAAGGTTTATGTCTGTTCGTAGCGTTACTCTTTCTACCCCCGCTATTCCTGGAGATCCTTACATTTTAGTTGGATCAGTTGACGCCTATAAATTACGATAAACATTATGGAAATACCTAATTTAGCTAACAAAAAAGTAATAAGCGAGTCGCTACAAAAACTCGAAGCATTCTTCGGTATACTATATGTAGCACTCTTTTTAATTCTTCTCGGAGTTTTCACTTACTTCTTCTCAAATCATTTACTAAGTTTAAACAAGCCTGTTCCAGCTAGGGAAGTTCCCCTTTCCCCAGAATTTGAAGTATTAAGGACAAAAATAGGTATAACTTTTGAAAATACAGATAGTATTAAAAACAATATAGAAAAATTGGAAGACAACACAGAGCGTATAGTAGGGGGCGTCAAAGGACGTACTAATCCTTTTGATTCCTATGCTTCTACTCGATCTACTCGCTAGTCAAAATAAAATAACAGATCTTGTTTCCAAGGAAATTGATCACGACCTTGCCCTTGGTACAGGGAAATCCGTAGACAGTATTCTTGTTGAAAAAGGGGTTTTGCCTGAGGATATAGTCGAAGCGAGGTCGCTTCTCTACGGGCTTCCTGTTTATGTTGGTGATATTAAGAAGCAAGAGACGCTTTTTTCCTATATATCTCAAGAGCAGACAAAACAGTATCGGGCAGTTCCTATTTCGCTAGTTGATCAAGTCTTATCAGTGGGTATTGTTGACCCTGACTTTGCAAACGCACTCTCTGCACTTCAATTTATTTTTAGTCAAAAGCTTATTGTCTATAAGCTGTTCATCATCTCTGATCTAAAATATAATGAATATGTTAAGGTGTCGGTCACAACAGGGGAGAAAAAGCTAGAAGCTTCGACACTTAAACCGAATACCGAGACAAAGAAAAAAGTAGAAGGAGAAAAAAAGAATGATGGAGAGCAAGATATTACGGATCTTACTCCCTACGACGGTGACCTAAAAAAAGAGAATCTTTTGGAACAGCCAGTGCCAGAAATCTTTAATCAAGTTTTGAAATTTGCCCTTACGCATAATGCGTCTGACATACACGTAGAGCACTTAGGCTCTCAAGTACGCATTAGATGTCGCATGGATGGATCGCTGGAGACTGTTCTTACTATGCCTGCCACCTTTCACCCTGTACTTGTCGCCCGTATAAAAATACTTTGCTCCATTAAGCTTGATGAAAAAAGAAAGCCACAAGATGGACGTTTTAGCTCTAGGCTTAACGAATACAAAGTTGATTATCGTGTGTCGACTTTTCCTGGATACTATGGAGAAAAAGTGGTGCTTCGTATACTTGATAGTCATAAAGGGATTAGACCTCTTGATACTGTCGGTCTTTCAAAGCAGCATTGGGGTCAAATTCAAGATGCTATCAATATGCCTTACGGAATCATTCTCGTTTCTGGGCCGACAGGTTCTGGTAAGACAACAACGCTTTACTCGATGCTTGGGCAAGTGGATAAAGAGCATAGAAATGTCGTCTCTCTAGAAGATCCTATAGAATATAACATTTCTGGCATTAGCCAGTCACAAGTTTTCCCAGAAATAGGGTATACTTTCGCGTCAGGTCTTCGGTCTATACTTCGTCAAGACCCTGACGTTATTTTGGTGGGAGAAATACGAGATGCTGAGACTGCTGGACTTGCTATACAAGCAGCCCTCACGGGGCACTTAGTTTTTTCAACTATTCACACGAACTCAGCAATTGGAGTTATTACTCGTCTCCTTGATATGGGTATAGAGCCATATCTTATAGCGCCTGTGCTTCGTGCTGCAATTGGCCAGCGACTAGTTCGGGGTATTGCCCCAGGATGCGCTCACCCTATGGACATGACTCCAGCGGTTTCTGCAATGCTAGAAGATGAGTTCAAAGATTTACCAGACTCATTTAGGAATATTCTTCCGCTTAATAAGCCGTTTAGCGAGGCAAAAGGGAATGATGAGTTTCCAACAGGTCTTAAAAGTAGAGTACCTGTTTTTGAAATCTTAACGATCGGATCACAGCTTGAAGAGGCAATTATACAGCAAAAGAGAGAGTCAGATCTTATTCGCATAGCTCGCTCTGAAGGTATGATGACACTTCGTGAAGATGCGATGATAAAGTGCATTGAACAAAAAGTTCCTTTTGAAGAAATTAACACGCTCTAAATTTTTTTGCTGATATACTTACAAAATGAATTACGCGCAAGAATTAGAGGAGCTCATACTCACCATTATTAAAGAAGAAGGATCAGATATACATATCACCGTAGGAGCTTTTCCTACGGTGAGAGTTAATGGTGAACTCATACCGCTACTTAAGAGAAAAGAAATGACAGGCGAAGATACGGCAGGCCTCCTTCGTCAAATGGTAAGTGAAAGAATTTTTACGGGCTTCGTCGTGAGTCAAGAGCTTGATTTTTCTTATGATCATAAAGGCGAGTATCGTTTTCGTGGCAATGCTTTCTTTCAAAAAGGGTCTATTGCGATAGCCCTTCGTCTTATTCCAACGGCGAGAAATTTGGCAGACCTCAAACTCCCTCCTCAAATTCAGCAAATAGCGAGGGCAAGACAAGGCTTTTTCCTTGTTGTTGGTCCTGTAGGACAAGGTAAATCAACGACGCTTGCCGCAATGATAGATCAAATTAATAGAGAGTCGAGGAAACATATTATCACCATTGAAGATCCAATAGAATTTGTTTTCGAGCATGATAAGTCAATGATAGATCAGCGTGAAGTCGGCATAGACACACCAGACTTTTCTACAGCGCTCACCTCAGCGTTTAGACAAGATGCCGATGTCATTCTAATCGGAGAAATGAGAGACAGAGATACAATTGGAACTGCGGTAACTGCCGCTGAGACGGGTCATTTTGTGCTCTCTACACTACATACCAATAGCGCGTCTCAAGCCGTAGAAAGAATAATTGATAGTTTCCCTTCGGAAGCGCAAGACCAAATCAGAGTGCAGTTGTCATCTTCACTCCTTGGAGTTTTCTCCCAACGTCTTCTTCCAAAAGTTTCAGGGGGCATGGTGCCAGCATATGAATTACTTCTTAATAATAAAGCGGTTTCTAATCTTATACGAGAAAGAAGAACTCATGAAATTGATGTGGTTATTGAGACGGGCTCGGCCGACGGAATGATTGACTTTAACAGATGCTTGGCTGACCTCGTAAGACGGGGGGAGGTACTGCCGGATGTGGCACTTGAGAGAAGTAAAAATCCAGCACTTCTTAAGCGCCTCTTTTAAATTGTATGTTTTTTATTTACAAAGGGTATGGAAATGACGGTTTGGAAAAAAGTGGCGAAGTAGAAGCATCTGCGCATGACGAAGCTGTTAAATTGCTCCAAGAACAAGGCATTGTCATAACCTTAATTGAAGAGAAACCTGCTGACCCCAATGAAAAGATTAGTTTTGAAGTCCCTCACTTCGCTTTCTTTGAAAAAAAGATATCTCAAAAAGATATTGTTATTTTCTCAAGGCAGGTTTCAACACTTTTCGAGGCAGGTGTTTCAGCTCTCAAAGCATTTCTTCTCCTTGCTGCTGAAAATCCAAATAAGACTTTGGTAAGGAGGCTGATGCAAGTAGCTGACGATATACAAACAGGACTTTCTTTGTCTGAATCTATGTCGAAGCATCCAGATCTCTTTTCAACTTTCTATATCAGTATGGTAAAAGCGGGAGAAGAAAGTGGAAAGTTAAATGAATCATTTCTTTATCTGGCAGAGTCTCTCGATAGGGACTATGAGCTCCGAGAAAAAACAAAGAAGGCTCTCACGTATCCGATTTTCGTTATCGGTGTTTTTGTCGTAATACTACTCGGTATGTTCTCTTTCGTTATTCCAAAAATGGCAGCGCTTTTTGATGATAAAGATAAGCTTCCGGCGATAACGAGGGTTATGCTTAATATCAGTGAATTTGTCACTGGTAATATTATACTGATCGGCGTTTTTGGAGTTGTCTTTATTATCGGAATAAGGTGGTACACCAAGACGAAAGCGGGGAGCTACCTTATTGATAAAACATCAACAAGGCTTCCGGGCATAAAAGATCTCGTTCAGAAAATTTTCCTCGCCAGGCTCTCGGATAACATGAATACTATGCTCACCAGTGGCGTCCCAATTGTGCGTTCTATAGAAATTACGGCAGACGTTGTCGAAAATATTATTTATCATGACTTACTTTTTAGGGTTTCTGATAAAGTTCAAAACGGACTTACTTTTTCACAAGCTCTCGGTGAAGAGCCAGATGTACCAAAAATTCTTACCCAAATGGCGGCAATCGGTGAAGAGACTGGTCAGCTCGGTTATATATTAAAAAGCCTCGCTTCATTCTATAAGCGTGAAGTAGATAGTTCCATAGAGTCAACCATCGGACTGATTGAGCCTATCATGATAGTGACGATGGGTCTCATGGTTTCCATACTGGTTATGGCAATTATGCTTCCTGTCTTTAGTTTGGCCGAGTCATTCTAAGTGTTACAAAACCTGGAAAAGGGGTCACATGCCTTCATGCATAGCCCCCTCACTTTCACAAGACTAAGTGTTTTGAGAAGGTAAAGAAGGTAAGTCATTGTTTTTATTTGCGGACATTATGAAGGAATAGATGGAAACGCAAATGTAGTAACTTCCAGAATATTAAAGCTCATTCTTTGCTTTATTCCATACTAGATACAACGCTATGCGCGACGATGCTGGTAAGTGTAAACAACATAAAGAAGTATCTCTAAACTATGTTCTGCAAACTATTCGCATAAGTAAAATGAGTGTTTCTGTGTATAACTACTTGTATAAAGAATGGTGCTTGCTACACTGAGAGAGTACATTTATTAGTACATAATATTATGCAACTTACAAAATTAACAAAACAATCAATTAAAGGTTTCACCCTCATCGAACTTCTCGTGGTGATCGCCATCATCGGTCTTCTTTCGACCATTGTGGCAGCGCCAATTCAATCTGCTCGTAAAAAAGCAAAAGATACGAGGAAGCTAGCAGACTTGAGACAGATGCAAACATCACTTGCAAACTATGCAAATGACAACGGTAGTTATCCTTCCGGAACAACAACAGCTGCTTATAACAGTACACTTCTTGGGATTTTAGCTCTTGCGCCTCAGTATATTCAATCTCTTCCTGCAGGACTCACTTCAACAAACCTCAGGGATAAGTATATCTACGTTTCTTATCATGGTGTGGCTCCAGGTGCACCAGCGACAACTACATACGGTTTCCACTTAGGAACAACGCTCGAAATATACAATCCAGCACTTGACCAAGATGATGACTGTTGGGGTGTGGTGAGTACATCAACCTCTGGAATCACTGGTAACAAAAATGGTGGCGGTTGCGGTGTTTTCATAAGTGGTGATAAGTCTGCTGGAAATGGAATCAATGCCGCTTACTTCGGTACGGTTACCCAGCCAGTTGTTGGTTCGTCTACCGCAACTTCATTCACAAGAACTGGTATTTCATCACTTTCAGGTGGAAGTATGTCAGCATCATCAACTTTTGTTTTTGCTGCTTACAATTACATTGCTCACCCGGTTTGGCCTGATGCAAACTCTGACTTTCAAGGAAGAGGTGTCGCCGAGGGTGCTACATCAACGTGCGCTACCGTTGACCAATGTATTTACGATGCTTCTGATATCTATTAATTCGTTTCTCTTGTGATTCCCGCTCTCTCATTTATTCTCGGCACCTTACTGGCAAGCTTTGTAGGCGTTATTGCACAGAGGCTGCACGTTGCGCCAATAGTAAATGCAAGGAGTAAATGTCTCTCGTGTTCACATGTTCTCTCATGGAAAGACATGATGCCTATGGCATCGTGTCTTTTACTTGGGGGGAGATGCCGCTATTGCCAGACAAAATTTGGTTATTCGCATGCATTCTTTGAATTCTCTTTCGGTATACTCTTTGCTTTTCTTGCCTATAAATATATAGTGCATTCCGAAAGTCTCTTTTCTTATGTAGACGTATTACCTCTTGTTTTACAAATGTGTATTACTATTTGTCTTGGTGTTATCTTTCTCTACGATATAGCGCATAGAATACTTCCAAAATATTTCCTTTTTACTTTTCTTCTCCTTTCACTTTTCCCGCTACTTTTTCGTGTTGTAGAAACTGGTTCTTATTATGAATTATTTGCTCCCGTTTTAGTCGCGCTCCCTTACCTTATCCTTTTTCTTCTTACTTTGGGGCGGGGTGTTGGTTTCGGGGACGTGCTTTTATTCTTTGGCGTCGGGGCAATACTCGGACTCTCATCTGGCTTTCTTGTCTTTCTTCTCTCCCTTTGGATTGGGACACTTACCATACTCCCGCTTCTTTACTTTAAAGTGGTCACCAAAAAGTCGCTCATCCCGTTTGCTCCCTTCATCATCATCTCCTACTTCCTCGTCTTATTCACATCCTTTGACCTAAACACCCTCACCTCCTTTATTTATCGTGTTATGCTATAACTATGAAATCAAAACCCTTTTGGAAATCTCTCTCTTCCTCTCTTAAAAGAATAAATAAAATAGAAGAAAAAGAAGAAGGAAGT
>JAYVAE010000049.1:0-23395 GCA_043751115.1 bacterium
AAAACGTATAAACAAGAAATAGATAGAGAAAAGAAAATAGTGCATAAACAGAGAGAGGACGATTAGTTTCCATTTAGCTTCTAGTAAGAGCGGAATCCCGTGACAATTACTCTCTTTTCTGCTATTATAAAGATAAGAAAGACAGGGGAAAATTTTCTTTCAGATTTCTGCCCAGTGTCTCTCTTGTATTTTTCTTTCCTTTCTAATGCTTCTCTCTTACTCTCTGAGCCCTTGTTTCTAGAGAGCCACTTTAGCTCAGTTGGTTAGAGCAACTGTTTTGTAAACAGTAGGTCCTCAGTTCGAATCTGAGAAGTGGCTCTTTGGACAGAAGGTACAAAGATAGTTCAGGAATAGTTTCAGCACAGTTTGAGACAGTCGGAGAAGAAGAGCAGAGAAGAGAAGAGAAGACAAGAGAAGAGAAGAGAAGAGTAGTCTTTTTTATACATGATTGATACGAAAAAATACATCGCAGCTTTTGTCATCACGCTCGCTATTTTTGCGTCAGGCTTCTTTGCTTCGAACTTTTTCAATACTAAAAAGGTTGAAAATATGAAGGAGATACAGGACAGTATCGCGATTGACATACTTTCAAATGAGACGCAGTTTGACCTACTGAAAGAAGTGTCTTGCTCTAATATCAATTATTCCTATCTCTCAAATGAGCTGGGAGAATTAGGGGACAAAATTACCTACACCGATACTTCTACCGGCTTTAATAAAGATGCAAGTCTCTATTTGAGAAAATACTATTCTTTACTTCAAATTAAAGATTATCTTCTTTCGAAAAAACTTGGAGAGAAATGTGCAGCTAAGAAGCCGGTCTTTATTCTTTACTTCTACTCTACAGAAATAAAGTGTCAGGACTGCGCCCGAACAGAGTATGTACTCACTGAGCTCAAGAAAAAGTACCCTGACCTCCGCATTTATTCCTTCGATTATGATATGGATCTTTCTGTCATTCAAACGACCAAGCAAATCTTTAAAGTAGGAAGTACGCTTCCAGCAATTGTCATAGATGACAAAACCTATACAGGATTTAAAAGCGTGGAAGAAATTGAAGGTCTCCTTCCAGAAGCTTTCAAAGCGATAGCAAGTACAACGAGTGCGACGAGTACCCAAGCCACCACTACCGTAAGCACAAGCACTAAAAAGAAATAACTATGTTTGAAGATGTAATGAATGCATTTATGTATCCGTTTATCTTCTTCTCTCTTTACTTTCAAGTGTTCCTCTTTCTTTCCTTCGTAGAAAAAAGAAAAAAAATAAAAAGTGAAGAGTATCGAGACATCAGCGTTTTCCCTAGTGTCACCGTTTCCGTTCCATGCTGGAATGAGGAGAAGACACTTGCTGGCACACTAGACTCCTTACTCGCTCTCGACTACCCGAAAGAAAAAATAAAAATTTTCGTCGTGGATGACGGAAGCAAAGATACAACGCTAGATATTGCAAGGAAGTATGCTGAAAAATATCCAGAAAGCATCTCTGCTATAACAAAAGAAAATGGTGGCAAGCATACTGCTATGAATCTTGCCCTGGCTAACTGTAATACTGAACTCTTTGGATGTCTTGATGCGGACTCATTTGTCGAACCAAATACGCTCAAGGAAATCGTCTCTTATTTTGAAGCAGACAAAAAGGTGATGGCTGTCACTCCTTGCATACATATAAAAAGTCCAAAGACGCTCGTTCAAAGAATGCAGGCAGTTGAATATTTACTAGGCGTTTTTATTCGAAAAGTGTATGGGGAGCTCGATGCCATACAGGTGACGCCGGGCCCATTTTCCATTTTCAAGAAAGAAGTTTTCGACATTATCGGTCCTTACAAAAAAGCGCACAATACTGAGGATTTTGAAATCACACTTCGTATGCATTATCATCATTTAAAAATTGTGAATGCTCACAAGGCAACTGTGTATACCTACGGACCAGATACTGCAAAAGGTTTCGTAAGACAGCATACGAGATGGGCGAGAGGCTTTCTCGAAAATGCGCTGGACTATAAGCACATGTTCTTCAAGAAAAAGTATGGGAATTTTGGTTTGGTCACTCTTCCTGTTGCTTTCATATTTACCTTTTATGAAGTGTACGTTTTCTTTTATATACTCTATCTTTTTTTTACCAATCTTTACGAAAAATATGTGAGGCTGGCTACTGTCGGCTTTACATGGGGCGCGCCAAACTTTGATTTATTTTACATGAGCAGTACAACACTTGCTTTTGTGGGCATGGTAACATTTACACTTTTTATATTCGTATTTGTCGTAGCGAGCGAGCTCACCAGTGACAAGCAAGATTTCTACAAAAACTTTCCTATATTCTTTATTTTCTTTCCCTATTTCGTCGGCATTTATGTCACAAGAGCAGTTTTTGATACTCTTTTTAAGAGGCGAAACGATTGGGTACTTCAGGACAACAAAGGGGCTTTTCAAGTGGCGAAAGTGCATGAGTAGGGGTTTAGGGTTTAGCAACTAGGGGTTAGTAATCCGCTCTTGGTGTCACCCCAGCGGATGTTTCCGACTTTTTAATTCGTACTCGAATTGTTAAAGTCGTGATCCTCTGGAGGGCTGGGGTCCAGTATTTATATTCAAAGCATCTTTCTTTCTTCGCTCACACTTGCTTGTGAGTGTCGAGAAGCTCGGCTTCGAAGAGTTAGACATTGACCACAATTTCTAACAAAACTATTCAGAAAAATTACCTCACGCTCAAGTAGTCGCTTAGAACTTAGAACAAATAAGGTAGAACTATTTTTAGTATTTTCTAAAACTCCTTCTTTTTGCTAGAATAAGAAAATGACAGGACATGCTCACCCTATCACCCTCCTTATCGACGACGTCGCTCGTATCTTTACTGAGATAGGATTTGATGTGGTTGATGGGCCGGAGCTTGAAAGTGAGTGGTATAACTTCGACGCGTTAAATGTTCCTCGCGATCATCCCTCTCGTGATATGCAGGATACGTTCTTTATTGATAAGAAGACTCTCGGCGATAAGGAGCGAAGTGAAGCTGAAGAGAAAGCTTTTGAAAAGTATGGAAGCCTTAGCTATGTACTGCGTACTCACACCTCAAATATGCAGATACGAACTATGGAACGATGGGTTAAGGAGGGGAAAGAATTTCCACTCGCTGTTGTTATACCTGGAAAAGTATTTCGTAATGAAGCAACGGACGCTCGTCACGAGGCACAATTTCATCAGCTTGAATGTCTTGTTATCGGCGAAGATATTACGTTAGCACATCTTCGCGGCACGCTTGAGTATTTCTTTGCCAAGCTTTATGGAAAAAAAATTGAAGTAAGGCTCCGTACATCTTTTTTTCCATTTACTGAGCCATCGGTAGAAATTGATATGCAGTGTTTTAAGTGTTTGGGTACCGGTCAATCGGCGGCTGGAAAATGTAACGTATGTTCTGCAACGGGGTGGCTTGAAATTCTAGGTGGTGGTATGGTGCATCCACAAGTACTTCAAAATTCAGGTATTAATCCAAGAAAATATCAAGGATTTGCTTTTGGAGGAGGGATAGACCGTCTCGCTATGCTCAAGTGGGGCTTTGACGATATACGCATGCTCTATAACGGTGACCTTCGCGTGGTGAATCAATTTTAGTTATGAAAAAACTTGTCACAAAATTGTATCATGGGAAGAGTGGGAAAGTTTTTGTTGTTATCGGTATATTCGCTGTGCTATTTATTCTTTTCTACGCTATTTCTTTTTATTTGCAATCAAGAGCCTCAAATGATTCTAAAGTGGTAGAAGTAGCTCCTTCCTTAAAAGAAAAAGAGGGTGTTCTTAGTATTTTTTTTCTGAGTATAGAAGAAGAGACTGTAGACTATGAAGTTAAGGTAAGATATCCAAAAATAAATAGTACTACAGTGCGTCAAGACGAGGCGAACAAAAGTATCGAGAAATATTTTAATAACAAAGTGGCCTCATTTATTAATAATACACTCAGTCGTATGTCGACTGATGCTGCTGATCATCCCAATGACCTGCCAAAGAACTCGTACATAGCTGAGACAGAAAAAGTTTTTGAAAATGAAGACTTCATTTCATTTTTCACAGAAGAATTCTTTTACTACAGAGGGACAGCGCATCCTTCTCACATGAGTGTGACCTTTGTCTACGGTAAAAAAGATGACAAGATCTTCACTCTTTCTGATGTATTCGTTACAAGTGATGCTTTCTACAAAACTCTCACTCCTCTTGTAACCCAAAAGCTCACTAAGTCTTTAGAGGAAATTATGGAAAAAAAACTTGATAAAAGCTCTCTAGAGTGGGTACAAGAGGGACTTTCAAATAAAGAAGAATCTTTCGAAAAGTTTACACTTTCGGATACAGGTGTTGTTTTTTACTTTGATGAATATGAAGTAGCTTCTTATGTTTTCGGCCCGCAACAAGTTTTCGTTTCCTATGAAGAGCTTAAAAAATTTAAAAAATAATCTATGTCACTTATTGATTTCTATATAAAATATAATGTAGCTAAAATTGCTTTTGTAAAAAAGCATAAAAAAGTTTTTTACGCTGTCTGTATTTTGTTCATTGTTTTTGCTTTAGCCCTTATCTCTTTTGCTGCATTTACTTTTTACCAGCTAAGAGCTGAGCAAACTCAAAGTGAGTATCAAGCAAAAATCGATAGTGAGTCCGGACAGGAACAAATGGATTATAAAGAAATGGTGAGTGAGTCAGGGAGTGAGTATAGTATTTCTATGAGCATACCGAAACTCAAAGAAACAGATCAGGCCTCGCTTTTGGCGTCGGAAGAAATGAAGAGTTATTTCTTGAAACAAGCAGAGTCGTATAAAGCTAAGTTTAGAAGTGATGGAATAAAAGAAGTTGCAAGTACAGTAATGAGAGAACAAAACTTTTATAGTGTTGAGACCTTTGTATTTGTCGGAAAAAGGTTTATAAGCTTTTCAGCAGAAGAGATCGTCAGTAATCAGTATCAGACGTATCTTCAAAAATACATAACATACTTTAGTTATGATAGAAAGCTCAAAAAGTTAGTAACTCTTTCAGATATCTTTGTAACTAATGACGCATTTTACAAAAAAGTCTCTGACTTAGTTTACGAGGCCATCCTCCCAGAACTTGACACTATTATGTTTTATAATTTCGGAAGACATTTAAATGATGAGGATAAGGAGAAAATTAGAACCGCTTTATCGAATCAGCAGGATTCCTTTGATTTGTTTGCAATTAGTGACAATGAGATACTCTTCTCATTTAACCCGTTTACTTTTGCTACAGGAGCGCCATTTTCAGAAACTGTGTCCGTTTATGTGCCAATGAGTGAGCTTAAAGAATTCAAAAAATAAATATGATCATCGCCCTCTATATTCTTAGTGTCCTTATAATAGCCGCAGCGTATTCAGTAAGTTTTTATTATTGGAAAAATACCTTTTGGAATAAAGATATTGCACGTAAGCTCACAATTAGAATCTTGCCGGTAGTTGCTGCTGCCCTCTTTTCGGAGGGTCTGCTTAGATACTTTTCAATAGAGCATACATCTACATCGCGCTTTATTATTATTTTAATTTCTATTCTTTTGGCGCAAGCGTTTATGAAATGGTATAAAAAGTAGTCATGAAATTCTCAAAGAAATGGTTACAAAGCTATATTGTAGAGACTCTGCCCGACGACCAGACGCTTTCAGACGTTATTACGTTTAATGCATTCGAAGTCGAAGATATTACTGTTTACAGTAATCGCGGAACGTCGCTGAATGATACGGACCAAATACAAGATACGATATTTGATATTAAGGTGCTTCCAAATAGAGTTCATGACGCTCTGGGGCATAGAGGGATGGCGCGTGATATATCGGTGCTTCTTGATCTTACTTTTATTGACAAAGCTTCCTACTATGAAGGTGAGAGAGACGATGAGGTGAGCACACCCATCATAAAAATCATAGACACAAAGGTCTGTACTCGTTTTGCTTCCGCTCGTATCGACGGAGTGACTGTCGGGGAATCACCAGAGTGGCTAAAGGAGTCTCTCCAAGCTATTGGTCAGCGTAGCATCAATAACATTGTCGACATCACCAACTTTGTGCAATTTTCTATCAACAAGCCCATGCATGCCTATGATGCAAATCTTGTGAGTGGAGGCACGCTCGAAGCTCGCTTTGCTAAGGAGGGGGAGACTCTCATGACGCTCGACGATAAAGAGCTTATCTTAAATGAGAAGACACTTGTCATCGCGGATGCTGAAAAACCGCTTGGCCTTGCGGGGATTAAAGGCGGAAAATATTCTGGTGTCTCGAGTACGACGACATCACTCATCTTAGAGTCAGCAAATTTTAATCCAAGTCTTATTAGAAAGACAGCGAATTTTTATAACATCAGAACTGATGCGTCCAAGCGTTTTGAAAATGGTATTGACGACTCTCTCGTAGAAGAGGGGCTACGCATGACTATTTCGCTCATACAAAAAGTTTGTCCTAATGCGAAAGTGAGTGAAGTTGTGGTAGAAGGAAGTAAAACTTCATGGGACTATACTGTTTCTGTTTCCGAAAAAGAAGTGAATGCGTTACTTGGCACCACTCTCTCAAATAATGATATCGGAGCACTTTTTACTAGGCTTGGATTTGTTTACGAAAAAAAGACGCTCAAGGAAATGATAGAAAAAAGAATCGCTATGACGGTGGGTGCCGTGTATAAAAATCCATCATCAATGAGACTCGACGCACCGAATGCTTTTTCTTGCTCATCTTTTGTATCTTTTCTTTTTAATGGTGTATGGCAGCCAAGCATCTCTATAGATAAATATGTCTACGGAGAAAAGGTAGAAGAAAAAGATTTGAAATGGGGAGATCTTATTTTTTCAAACTCTGGTGACGGACGCATTTATTTTGAAACTGTGGACTTTCTCACGGGAACAAAAGTAGAAGAAGGAATCGACCATGTAGGAATGTTTGTAGGTGATGGCAAAGTGTTTCACATTTCAAAAAGTACGAATAAGGTAGTCGAAGAAGAGATCAGTTTTTCTCTTTCATTTAAGAGAAAACTTCTCTATGCGAGGCTGATGGATGTGGACGAAGAAAGATTTTTCATCACAATTCCAAGTGAGAGACTCGACCTTCGTATCAAAGAAGATCTTATCGAAGAAATTGCAAGAGTGTATGGCTTGTCGAACATAAAGGGAGCCCTCCCAATGCTTAAGAAGAAAGGCATTCTCCATAAGCGTCTCTACTACGAAACGAAGATAAAAAATATACTTTTTGAAAATAGTTTTTCTGAAATCTACACGTATACCTTTGGCGACAAAGGAGAGGTGACGCTTGCAAAAGCGGTAATGGACAAGAAGAAACTTCGAACGAATTTAAGTGATGGGGTGAAGGAGGCGTTTACGATGAATTTAAATAATGCCCCGCTCCTTGGCGCAAAAGAAATACGCGTCTTTGAATTCGGTAATGTGTTCACAAAAGAAAGCGAGACGAGACACCTTTGCTTCGCACTTGATGACGGCGCAAAGAAAAGCAACTTTAGTGACAATGCGGATATTATTTTAGCAGAAATAAAGCGCGTGCTTGGCGTAGTGCATCTATCGTATGAAGTAAGCTCCACAAAGCCATACATAGTAGAAATAAACTTCGATGAGCTTATAAAAACTCTTCCAGAGGCTAAAGAAAATATATTCCTTTCGGAAAGTGTGAAGGAGCGAGGCATGAAGGCGGTCTATAAGTCTGTGTCGCCATATCCATTTATTGTGCGTGACATCGCTGTCTGGGTGCCGAAGGAAGTTTCCTTTGAAATTTTAAAAAGCGAAATAGAAAAAGTTTTAGAAGGTGATAAAGAGCTTCTCGCACGTGAGGTGACACTCTTTGACGAATTTACTAAAGATGATCGCACTTCTTACGCTTTTCGTCTCGTTATACAGTCGCGCGCAAAAACACTCACCGACGAAGAAGCAAATATCGTCGCCGATAAAGTGTATGAGTATTTGAAAGGTAAATGGTATGAGGTGAGGTAGGGGGAAGTAATTAGTTATTCGTAATTGGTAATTCGTTAGAAATTCATAATGCCTTCTATTCCGTACTGTCATTTCCGGGTGAGTTTGTACTCAAGCGAGAACCGGTCCAAGACATTCGATTGGTATCTCAGGAATCCAGCATTGTGTCATTTTCAATAAAAAATTGGACAAAAGTCATTTTATGAGGTCGGCGTTTTCTAATTCCTTATTTTCATACTACAATCAACTTATGAATGACATTCACACTATAAAACTCGATGTTCCCTACTATTCGCAATTTGTTGATCTGGCTGATTCATTTTGGATGCTGAGGGCTTGTGGCGCCGCTTCGCTTAAGATGGTCTCAGAATTTTGTGGAGCGAGTGCTCCTGATCTTCTTACACTTTGTGAAGAGGCGAAAGAGCGAGGAGGGTACGATATGCAAAACGGCTGGGTGCATGATTACATGCTGATGAAGGCGCGCGAGTTTGGGCTTCAGGCAGAAAGAAAAGAGGGACTGATAGATACACGCGAATTACTTGCACATCTTGATGCTGGCTACCCCGTCATTGTTTCGGTAGAAAAGCGAGCGCTCGAGCAAAAGCGTTTTCATATGCTCGTTATTGTTGGTTATGAAAAGGAAATAACGAATAACGAATTACCAGTTACGAATTACCAGTTCTACTATCATGAGCCCGAATCAACCGATAAAGAAAAGGGGAAGTTTAGGGTCTGTAACGAAGAGACTTTTCTCTCTTACTTCCGCGGAAAGGCGATATTTATTTCTCCAAGAAAATAATTGCATCGCCAGTTTTAAGTAGTAGACCTGATATCCATTTCATACTATACTTTCGTTATGTTGGAATCTAAACCTGTAAGTGTGGAAAACGCAGTACCTCAGAAATCAGTAGAGGGGGGGGGTGGAATACACACGAGAGTCTGCTGGTAAAGCGCTCGAGATTATTGCTCAGCAAGAAGACTTACCCCTTTCAGATGAAGAAAAAGCTTTGCTAGCAAAGCTTGGCGAAAGGTTAAGAATGTCAGACGGTGCCAAATATCAGGTCTCTCAAATTGAAGAAGTGACGGCTTCCCAGCCTGCTCAAGAAAGGAAGCGCTCAGTAGAAGAGCTCGCATTAGATGTTGTGAAGTTGATAAAGACATCGTCTGTTATTGAATTTGGTTGTATAGGAATTGGGAATGTCCTTGGTGTTCGTGGAGGCAAAACTTTTGGACATAAAGGGTGTCTTTTTGACCACAAACAAAAAAGTCTTGTTGAAGAGGATGACAAGATGAGGGATGTAGAGATTGCCTTCGATGCATATGAGGATAAGCCTTATCAAAAACGCTAGGGTCATTTTTCGAAAGAAGGTAAACTCTATATTTTTTGTCGTATACCATATATCTGGAGAAGTGGGGAGGGCGCGAGTAATCCCTATATCTCCGAAAACAGTGGCGGGGTTCACCTAACTCTTGCTCTTAGGTTTAAGAAAGAAGAACTTTTAAACATGGAAGATAAAGAAATAGTTGAAGAGTTCTTGAAGCAGGGAATGGATTTTTATGATCGAGCGCTCAATGCTTGCGCTAAGGAGTTCATACCGGACTATTATCAAAATCTTAAAAATTTAGCTACAAAAGCGGGTAAGAAGTTATAAAATAACAGAGCGCAACCGTATGATATGTACCCCTAAAAGTAGACACGACCCCGTGTCCACTTTTTGTTTTTCAATTAATATATAATTAATGAAGAAATACATATGAGTAAACAAATAAAATATAGTAGCGAATTTAAGATACAAGCAGTTAAACAACACGAAGAAGGTTTAACCCCGAGAACAATATTCAAATTACATTGTTTTGATTTAAGTAAGATAAGTAAAAACATACCTAAATACTGTCTTGCAAGATGGAACAAAATATACAGAGAACATGGACTAATGGAAGAAAATAGAGGTAAACCTAGTAAAGGTGGAGGTAGACCTAAAATACCAAAATTTAAAGACGAAAAAGAAAAAATTAAATATTTAGAGTTACAAGTAGCATATCTAAAGGCAGAGAACGATTTTTTAGTCAAACTCCGAGCACAAAAGAAAAAGGAGTAAAACTTGTGCCAAAACAGAAGTTTCAATTGATATTTAATATCAAAGGAGATATTGCTATGCTTTGTGAAATAGCTAATGTATCTCGTAGTGGCTACTACAAATGGAACTCTGTTAGTAGAGAGAAAACTAAGGACTATGATGACTATATGTTAATCAAAGAAATATTCGATAGAGGTAAAGGTAAGTATGGATGGAGAACAATTCAAATGAAGTTAAAGTCTGAAAAAGGCATACATATGAATCATAAAAAGATACAGAGGGTTAAGAAAGAATACGGATTACTTACCAATATTCGTAGAATAAATCCCTATAAAGCAATTATGAAGAAGTCTCAAGAACATCGTACGTTTTATAATTTACTAGATAGAGAATTCAAACAAGAAACACCTCTTACAGCACTCAGTACAGATATTACATATGTGCCGTTTAAGAATAGGTTTGCATATTTGTCTGTAGTTAAAGATATTGCTAGTAGAGAGGTATTAAGTTGGTATGCATCACCCCATTTACAAATGGATATTGTTCTTAAAACGTTAGATGAATTAAAGAATACTGTTGGAATAAATTCATTACAAGATGTTTTGATAAATTCCGATCAAGGTAATCACTATACTAATCCTCAGTTCATCGCTGGTGTTAAGAATCTAGGCATGATTCAGTCAATGTCTCGTAAAGGTAACTGTATAGATAATGCACCAGTAGAATCATTTTGATTAATTTGATTAAAATACCGATTTATGGTATGATAAGTCACCTTTGTGTAATCCGTAAATCTCCGCAAGATTTTTACAAAAGTACTTAACTCTAAGACTTTGTTAAACTATTGCGCACTTTTATGCAGATATTCACAGAGGTAGGTTCTCAATTATTTACTCAATTCTCAACAACAATGGCAAAAACATCAGTTATCGCGAGATCGCTCAAGAAACCAAAATTCAGCTCTCGCATTGTCAACCGTTGCTTCAAATGTGGTCGAAAGCACGGTTTCATAAGGGATTTCGGACTTTGTCGTATTTGCTTTCGCGAACTCGCCAATGACGGAATGATTCCTGGAGTTACTAAATCATCATGGTAATATGGACGTTATAGCAAATTTTCTCAATTCAATAAAAACCGCTGGATTTGTCAATAAAGAAAGCGTCATAATTCCCCATTCAAAACTTAAAACTGCAGTTGCAGAATTACTGAAGAATGAAGGATATATCAAGACCTACAAAATTCATGAAGACGGCGCAAAGAAAACACTTGAAATAGTTCTCTCTTACAATGGCAAAAGTCCTCGTATACAAGGTATACAGAGAATTTCACGTTCATCAAAGAGAGTCTATCGTAGTGTTTCAAAAATATATCCAGTCAAGTATGGAGCAGGTACCGCAGTGCTTTCTACACCAAAGGGGATATTAACAGACAAGGAGGCCCGCAAAGAAATGGTCGGCGGCGAACTATTATTCACCATTTGGTAAACATATATGTCACGTATAGGAAAACAACAAATCAAAATACCTGACGGCGTCACTGTTCTCCTTAATGGTGATTCAGTAGTCGTCACAGGTCCAAAAGGAAGTCTCACCAAGTCTCTTCAAAATGAGATAGATTTCTCTATGAAAGAAGGTGTCATCACATCAGAGCCACGAAGAAATGATAAATTCTCTCGCTCTCTCTGGGGGACATACATGTCACATATTGGCAACATGATCTCTGGTGTGGTTACGCCGTATGAGAAGAAACTTCTTGTTGAAGGTGTCGGCTTTAAGTGGGAGGTAAAAGGGGATGTTCTTCATATGGCGCTTGGATTCTCACATCCGCTCCTTATGACTATTCCCAAAGGGCTTACTGTTACTGCTGAAAAAGGCGCTCTCACTATTGTCGGTATCGACAAGGAAGCAGTATCCCTTTTTGCTATGAAAGTAAGATCACTTAAGAAACCTGAACCGTACAAAGGAAAAGGTGTTCGTTACAGTACTGAAGTTATTCGTCGTAAGCAGGGCAAGAAGTCTGCATAATCTTTTAAAGCATCTATATGATAAAAAATAGTAAAGTACAAAAGAGAAACAGGCTTCATAAAAAAATACGAAGTACTATCT
Source organism: bacterium (assembly GCA_043751115.1). GTDB lineage: Bacteria > Patescibacteriota > Minisyncoccia > Phycocordibacterales > UBA5272 > UBA11704. Next base: position 12,133 of record JAYVAE010000049.1, read on the forward strand.
CTGGCACAGCAGAAAGACCTCGTCTCTCTGTGTTTCGCTCAAACAAGTTTATTTATGCTCAGCTTATTAACGATGAGACAAGAGTCACTCTTCTTCAAGCGTCAGACAGAACGCTCACAGATAAAGTTCCAAAACTAGAGAGAGCTTCAAAAGTTGGAGGACTACTTGGAGATGCTGCGAAGAAGGCAAATATTAGTCAGGTAGTATTCGACAGAGGAGGCTTTGCGTATAAAGGTCGTGTACGCGCGCTCGCAGAAGCTGCGAGAGAGTCAGGTCTTATCTTTTAATCTGTATGGAAGAAACAAAAACACAAACAAGAGAAGTGCCAGAAGTCAAAGTAGTGGCAGAAGTTTCAGTTGCTGTCCCAGTAGTTGTCCCAGAATCCGTTTTAGCAGTAGCAGAAGTTCCCGTAGTTGCACCACTTACTGCTCCAGTAGAAGCAAAAGTTCCAGTAACTGCTCCAGCACCTGCTCAAGTTTCAGCGTCAGTAGCAGTACCAGCGCGAGCTGATACGCGCGCTCCTCGTAGAACTTTTGGAAATGCGAGATCTGGTGGTGCAGGTGGTCCGCGCACAGGCGGAGGGAAGGGAGGCGCACGAGGCGGAAGACGCGATGACAAAAGAGCTCCTCGTGAGAAACCTGAATTTGAGACAAAGATGATTTCAATCAGAAGAGTTACTCGTGTGGTTTCTGGAGGTCGTAGATTTTCACTTTCTGTTGCCGTTATATCAGGAGACAGAAAAGGACGTGTTGGTATTGGAACAGGTAAGGCGCTCGACACACAAGTTGCTATTGAAAAAGCAAGCAAGGCAGCGCGAAGAAACATGATGTATTTAAAACTTTCAAAGAAGGGATCACTTCCCTTTGAAATTGATGCGAAGTTTAAGAGTGCGCTCGTGTCACTTCGCCCTAACAATGGTAAAGGGCTCATCGCTGGATCATCAGCGAGAACCATTCTTTCTCTCGCTGGACTTCATGATGTGACAGCAAAGTTTAACTCAGGAACAAAAAACAAGTTAAATAATGCTCGTGTCACCATGAAGGCTCTTGAGAAAATTGCTTATGCAAAAGGGGAGGCTCCCGTAGAAGCGACAAAGATTCCAGAAGTGTCAGTTGTCCCAGAAATAGTAGAGGTAACCCCCGTAAAATAATATGCAAGTACACGAAATAAGACGCGAACATCCGCATAAGAAACCGAAGCTCGTTGCCCGTGGAGGCAAGCGTGGTAAGACTGCAGGCCGTGGAGGTAAGGGTCAAACAGCTCGCGCTGGTAATAAGCGTCGCCCTGCGATGCGAGATATCATCAAGAAGCTTCCAAAGCTTCGTGGTCACGGCAAGAACCGTGCGAAGTCTACCTTTGACAGAGGGCCAATTGCTGTCGTTAATGTCTCTCAGCTCGAAATTTTTGATGCAAAGACAGAGATAACAGGCATGATGCTTATCACTTCAAAGCTTGTAGAACTCTCTTCAGGGAGAGTGCCAACTATTAAAATCCTTGGTACAGGTGAAATCACGAAGGCTCTCACTATTATTGACCTTGCCGTCTCAGAGACAGCAAAGGCAAAGATAGAGAAGGCTGGTGGTACTATCACCATGAAGGAAGTAAGGGCGAAGAAAGTAAAAGCTGTGAAAGTAGTCGCTCCGCCCGTTAAGAAAGAAAAGACCGTAAAGCCAGAAAAGAAAACGAAAGAGAAGAAAGAAGATGTGAAAGAAGTTAAGAAAGAAGAGGAGGCGAAATAGTTTCCATTTTCTCTAACAAAAGGAGCGGCGCTTGTGGCGCCGCTCCTTTTGTTTTTAGGAGGTAGGAGAGAAAGTATTTTTCAGGACGAAATATAAATTACTCTTTGTCAAATAATTTATTGACATTAAGTACATATTATGATATAATTGCAAAGGAGTTTCTCTAGTTTTCGTCTTTTAGTCGGGCAATTTCGCCCAACAACCGCCTCAGGAGGGCAACCATGTTTAACCGTACCGCTTTCTCGCTCGTCGTTTCCCTTTCCCTCGTCGCCTGTGGCGGCGGTGAAAGCGTTCAGGCGCCAACTGGCCCGACCGAGATTCTGAAGGTTGTTATCACCACCTTCGACTGCCCGTATTCAGGGCAGAACTTCATTGCCGGACAACCGCGCGCTCCGCTCGTTTGCGGTCACATGACTGCAACCGGAGATGCGAGCATTGTCAGCGCTCGCCTCACGAAGGTGGGAAGCTCTGACGACGACGCCATAACCGGCGTGGGGTTCGCGCTCTTCTCCGAAAAAGGGGGGCCGGACTTTTATGCCAATGAAGCGATCAACTTCAGGCAGGGGGGTCTTACCATTCGGCCAGAGGTCAAGCTTTTCTCTGGCGCGTCTACCATCTTTCAAGTTCGGGGCGACGTGGCACATCGCTACAGCGGTGTCTCCTCGGGCACAACCGCCGGCTTCGCTCTCGGCGAAGTCAAGATCAATTTCGATGCGAGCAAGTACGCTCGCGCCGAAGTTGTCTTGGCTGGTATCGGGGCGACCTTGCCTCGGATCATCAGCGAGCCCAGAAGTGCGCTTGTCTATCAGGAGCTTGGCGGGCATCAGTTTGTGCCTGGTGTGACAGGGCTCAGGTTCATGGCGACACGAGTCGTCAACCTGGATCCAGTGCCAGTTCAGATTGACCAGCTTATGGTCAGTCTGGGTTCGAGCTCGGGGTTCGACGCTGGTGGGTATATGCAAAGCTGTGCCACAGGTGTGTACATGAAGGTGACACGTACAGACGGCACGAGCGTGACTATGACCCCGAACACATCGGGCAGGCAGTACAACTTCGGACTTGGCGTTACGGTCCCCCCGATGGACTCAGTACTCGTGGAGTTCTTCGGGGAAACACTCATGTGTGACCCAGGCTACACAGGCGCGAATATCGACTTCTACCTTGGTGGGCAGCAGTCGTGGCCGACGCTCAAGCGACCAAGTATTGGTCTCTGGAGCCAAGAGCCAGCGCGCATGTCCGTGCCGACATCAGGCAAGGGGTAAGCACCCCATGAGGCCGAAATGGCTTCGAATCAGCGGATCTTCGGATCCGCTTTTTCTTTTACGTGGAATATGGACCTGTGCACAACATTTTTTGTTTTTCACCCCCCCCGCGCTATACTTAAAAAATATGAAAAAATATATCATTTCTTTTATCACTCTTATTGCTTTATTTTATTCAGGAAACTTTGCTTTCTCTCAAAATCTAAACGATGGCGATATATCAAATGATGTGTGCATTAATATGCAGACCCAGATTCTTCGCTTTAGAGCAAATGACTCGAGCACAAATGGTGAAGTGTCACTGCTTCAAGATTTTCTGATTGATAAGGGTTACTTGACCGGTTCTCCTACCGGCTTTTACGGAAGACTAACAGTGAACGCGGTTAAGTCATATCAACGCGAAGTAGGAGTATCTCCTACGGGTAATGTGGGTCCACTCACGAAGAGTTTTATTATAAAGGAGACTTGTGATGGATATCAACCATTACCAGTACCCGTTGTGATCACTCCAGGAAACGGAATAAAAAACTTCACCTTTTACAAAGTGTCAGATGACAAAAGGAGTTGTAAAGTAGCAATGTTTGTTGGCAATGTCGGCCTTGTGAATGGCATGTATGTGTACAAATCGGGCGAGTATGCGACCGAAGCGGAATGCAAAAATGCGCTAGGGGTGATAAGTCAGGATAATCAACCGTTTCAAGTCTGGATTCCAGACCTTAAAGGAGGTAACGCTCTTTCAGCGGGCAAATCAGCTACTGCCACATGGACTTCATCAGCGAACTCTCGAGCTGATTCATACTCTGTCTATCTCGAAAAAATAAAAGGAAACAATGATAGTAGAATATATGTTGGCACTGCATATGAATACACTCAGTACACTCAGTCGTTTAACTTCACCATACCAGCTACTACCGCCCCCGGAACTTACACACTTGTCTTTAACGGAAAAGGTGGGTCGGGAGGAAGTAGTCAAATGTTTCAAGTTGTTAGTGTGAATACGGGCGGAATAAATATTTTATCGGCTACGCTTGATAATATCTCCTCTACCCAAATAAATCTTAATCTTCATGGTTCAGGATTTAAGAAGGGGGCAAACCTGTATTTGAATGGCTGTGTATCAGGAAGCGAGGCGAGTTTTTCAAGTAATAGCGATACTCAGACAGGGGTGGGGTATGATAAAACATTCTTTTTTAACTGTGCTCCTGCAAACTCACATGCAAATGTTTACCTGATAGGAGTTGATGGTAGAAAGAGTAATGTCGTGAGTGTGTATGTGTCAGCAACTTTTGCACCAACTCCATCACCGAATGACAAGTCATTTTCATTGTTAGCGCCAACAGACATAGAAAGGGGTAATATTGTGACAACTGTCAACTCTGGGGGCTACGCAAATGTCTGTTGGAAGTCTGGTGCTGGCAATGCTGATCAGCTCATGAGTTTTTCCATTATGTCGCTAAACAGTCCGAAAGGTGATGGGGCATATCAGCTAGGCTCAGCATACTTATCTCAGAAATGTTTTGTCTTTTCTGTTCCAAAAAATTTAAAGACAGATGAGTACCTTGTGATAGCTAGCAACTCAGATAATACTTTGTACGCGAACAGTCCATCGTTTAGAGTTGTGAGTAATGTACCTGACCCGACCATCGATAGTTTTAGTATTAATGATGCGCAAGAATTTTCGCTTTCAGCGAGAAACTATAGCTCCATTTCATTCAGGGCAGATTGTGGAAATGGTGTCGCAACCACTTTGTCTCCGTCGAGAACTTCAAAGTCTTACCCACAAGGAGCTTCGTCTCTTTGCAGTGAATATCAGTTCTATCAGATGCAAGGAGTCGATACAGGTTTTTATCCTTCAATATATAATCAATATTTGTCGCTCTGGTTAAATAACTCTGTTGATGGCAGTATCACCTATGTAGGCAGTCCTCAGAATATGAATATAAGTGGTGAATATACGTTAAAAGTAAGGGTTTGTAATCTTACAAATAAGTGTGTAGAAGCTCAAGCTCCAGGAAAGTTTTACGCGAAGGGTTAAGCAAAAATTCTATAAAAAATACAAAAAGTGGCGCTCTTTATAGAATAACCGGAGGACTAGGGGCTGAAATCCAAATATCTGGCTACGTTAAGCCAGGGTAAGTGGTAACTCCTGGTGTTACCATAATCCCAATACCAGATAGTATAGACTTTAAATTTATAATCCGAGATATAAAACAAGAGGGAAAAGAGATTTGGTCAAAAACTGAAAGAGTTCAATTCAAGGGTTAAGAAGTAGGGAGTAGAAAGGGCGCGCCGTAGGCGCGCTATTTCTACTTTTCTCCTGCTTAAGAACCCTCCTTTTTTCCTTAAAATGTGCTATACTATCTAGATTATGAAGACACTTATAGCCATATTTAGCGACAAAAGCTTACGAACGAGGATATTTTTTGTTATTGGTGTTTTAATCATTGCAAGAGTTATTGCGTCTATTCCCATACCTGCAATACAGGGAGCAGAGCTTGACTCTTTTCTACAAAACAGTGCTCTTGTTGGGCTTCTCAACATCTTTTCTGGTGGAGGACTCACGACCATGTCTATCGCCATGCTTGGAGTCGGTCCCTATATTACCGCATCTATTATCATGCAGCTTCTTACCGTACTGTCTCCTCGCCTCAAAGAAATGAATCAAGAAGAAGGGGAAAAAGGACGACAGAAATTCGTTCAATATGGACGACTTCTCACGTTACCATTTGCTCTCCTTCAAGGAGCGGGACTACTCGTACTTCTTTCAAGACAAAATGTCATAGAGCCACTTTCCCGTTTTGACTTTGGTCTCAATCTCATTGTTATCACCGCAGGGTCAATGCTCCTCATGTGGCTCGGAGAGAAAATCAACGAGCGTGGTATCGGAAATGGTGTCTCACTCATCATCTTTGCTGGTATCGTGGCGACACTCCCTCAGACACTCGCTAGAGCTAGTTATTCATTTGACGTAGCGCAAATACCTACATTACTTCTCATTGCTGCGATATCACTCATATCTATTTACTTTATTGTGTATATTACTGAAGCAGAAAGACCTATAGAAGTGACCTACGCAAAGCAGTCAAGAGTCGGATCTTCGGCAGGCTTCGGCTATAATACGTACATACCGCTTCGGCTCAATCAGGCCGGCGTCGTTCCTATCATCTTCGCCATATCTATACTTCTCTTCCCACAACTTATTTCGCAACTGTTAGCAAATAGTGGCGGGGTGGGGTCGCAAATTGCGACGCAGCTTAATGCTTTCCTTGCAAATCAATTTGCTTATGGAACAATTTACTTTCTCCTCGTGTTTATTTTCACTTATTTCTACACTGCAATTATTTTCGAACCAGAAAAGACCGCGGAAAATCTCCAAAAGAACAGTGCTTTTATTCCAGGGTTCCGCCCAGGAAAAGCAACCTCTGACTATATTGATACAGTGCTAACGAGAATTACTCTCGTAGGTGCAGTTTTCCTTGGGTCTGTGGCAGTGCTTCCTTATATAGTTCAAAGTTTTACTGGATTCACTTCTCTTGCTATTGGAGGAACATCGCTCCTCATTGCTATCTCAGTCGTTCTTGATCTCATTAAGAAGATTGACGCGCAAGTATCGATGAGAGAGTATTAAGCCATTCTTCCAAAAATAGCCTCTAAAATAGTCGAATAAGAAAATCAAGTTTAACCAGTCTAAATCAAGTCCTGAAGACTTGATTTTCTTATTGTATTGCAATTTTTGCTAATGACTACTACACTTTGTACTATCTCCTATGAAGTTTTTCTTCTTCTCATCCTTTCTTTTTCTTAGCCTGTCTACTGGGCTTTTTGCTCTCACCGCCCTCACCCCAAAGAAAACAGAAATGGAGTGTATAAGTTTTACCAAGAATTTAAAAGCAGGGACTGCGGCAGATGCTGCAACTCGTAAAGAGATCAAATTACTTCAAACCTTTTTAGGAGTTAATAAGTATCTTAGTGGTATACCAACTGGAACTTTCGCATCTCAGACGACAGAAGCACTTAAAACATATCAGAAAATAGAAAGTCTCAAAGAAACAGGCTTGCTCGACAAAGAAACAAAAGAAAGCATTGCAAAGAAAAATTGTGGGGAGGCTATAAAGCCAAAATATGGAGCTGGTGCTCCGATAGCAAAAGCAAACATCGACAGCGGGGCACTTGATAATACATCTTCATCATTTTCTTGGTCATACAAAGGCAAAAATTATGAATTGTCTGTTCCCTTAAGCGGTAGCCTGCATCGTTATTACAAGCAAAGTAAAAAGGTGTATACCTACAGGGGGGATCTTCCAGAGAATTGGACTGAGGAGTACAATAGGCTCTTTTTAAAAGTGAGAGCCGATGATGCTACGTTCGATACGCTTACTCTTGCCTTGCTAGAGCTCGCGCGTAAAGATAATTTATCGTCAGATGATACGGCAGGGCTTATCATTTCATTTGTACAAACTATACCGTACGATTTTGAGAAAGATACAAAAAAGGAACAGACAAAGTACCCATACGAAACCTTGTTTACAAAAAAGGGTGTGTGTGCCGATAAAACATTCCTTATGTATCACCTACTCCGAAGGGCGGGATATGGAGTTGCTATAATGCAATTTTTAGAAAAAAATCATCAATCACTCGGCATAAAGTGTGACACTTCAAGCGCTGTCTTTGGATCAGGATATTGCTATGTCGAAACTACTGCTATACTCCCGGTCGGCGTTATTCCTACTTCTTTTGGAGAGAGTGGTCAGGGTGTTAGTAGTCTTTCAGAAGGTAGCCCCGAGTTTCATCTTCTCCTTGATACCATAAGACTCGGCAAAGCTGATATCTTTTTAAAGACTGAAGGTAAATCATATTATGGTGTAGATGAATTGAAAGAAAAACTTACTAGACTTACTATCCTGCTCAATAAAATTCAAGATATAAAAGAGAGTGTTAGCTCTTCAACTGATGATTTAGATAAGAGAAAGGAAGCATTAAAAATACAAAAAGAATTAGTTGATAAGGCAGTCAAAGAAGAAAATTATGATGTCTATCAAGCACTAAAAGTAGCGTACAATCAGAAAGTCACAGAATACAGGCTTGCTCTTAGTGTTTATCAGGAAATGGCATCAGTATATAATCAAGATGTAAAGGAGTATAATGTGTTGCTTCTGGTCCTTGATCAAACAAAATAACGTATATAGTTTAGCTCTTTTAGAGTATACTTAAGTCATGGAAAAAAACTTTTTTATTATCATTGGAAGGTCTGGCTCTGGTAAAGGAACTCAAGCAACATTTCTTGTCAATTACCTTCAGCGTCAAGGATTAAATGATGTTAAGCATGTCACCACTGGTGGCGGTTTTAGAGACTTTCAAAGCACTACCTCCTATTCCGCAAAAAGGTCACTTGATATAACAGGCGAAGGAGGGCTTGGTCCAGAGTTTTTGGCAATATGGAATTGGTCAAACATTTTTATACGTGAAGTAAATGAAAATACAACTATCATTTTGGACGGAGCGCCACGAAGAGCTATTGAAGTTGAGGCACTACAGAGCGCTATACTATTTTACGACTACAAAAAGGTTACCGTTATTTATCTTGATGTGAGTGAAACATGGGCGCTCGAGAATCTTGCTCTTCGGGAGCGAGCAGATGATCAAGAGCTCGCAGATAGAGAAAGAAAAATGAAATGGTTTTTTGATGATGTATTACCTTGCGTTGCCTCTTATAAAAATAATCCCCTCGTTACTTTTGTCCATGTGAACGGAGAACAAAGCGTAGAGAAAGTAAGTGAAGAGCTAGAGAAAAAACTAAGCGAGTCTCTCCATCAGTCTCTCCATTTTTGATTTGAGGTTTTAACTAAACTGTAGTAGTATCACCTACACCTATGCGTTACGATATAAAGTTAAAAAAAGGAAAAGATTTAGAACATTTACGCGAGAGCGGTAAGAGGCTTGCTGTCGTCCTTACGAAAGCAGCCGCTTTTGCTAAGGTTGGTACTTCGACGCGAGAAATAGATTTGTATGTTAAGGGGCTTATTTTGGAAGGAGGTGACACCCCAGCATTTTTAAATTACAAACCTTTTGGTGCTGCCTATCCATACCCTGGAAGTATTTGTCTTTCTATAAATAATGAAGTTGTACATGGCATAGGTGGGGATTATATTTTAAAGGAAGGAGACCTTCTTTCTCTTGACGGGGGGATTAAACACAAGGGGATGATATCTGACTCGGCACTTACTGTGCCAATAGGAGATATTACCACCGAGGAGAAAGATCTTTTAATGGTCTGTGAAAGGGCTCTCTACGCGGGAATAGATGCTATTAAGCCTGGCAAGTATGTGAATGACATTTCAAAAGCCATAGAAAAATCTGTACCAAAGAAGTATGGCATAGTGAAGATACTTTCAGGTCATGGTGTCGGTTATAAGGTGCATGAAGAGCCTTATGTACCAAATTATGATGATGGCGTGAGAGGGCCGAAATTGGTGCCCGGCATGGTGCTCGCGATAGAGCCGATGGTCAATCTCGGCACTGACGATGTCATTTTACTTGATGATGGTTATACTTTCGTCACTGCGGATGGAAAGAAGTCCGCTCACTTCGAGCACACCGTGCTTGTGACTGAAGAGGGGTATGAAGTCTTGACGGAGAGAAGCTAGCCTACAAATCACGTACCTTCTCTTTTTTGTGAGTTACGTATGTCACCATTATAAGTATGAATACATCACTAATAGCATTATGAAAAAACTAACCATGCAGACACCAAATATAACAGCAGAAAACATCGCAAAAATTGCAGAACTTTTCCCGCATGTTATTACTGAAAAGAAAGGTGCTGATGGTGTTACAACTCGCGCGATTGACTTTGAGCTCCTCCGTCAAACCTTAAGTGACGCGCTCGTCGACACTGACTCTGAACGCTATCGTCTTGACTGGCCAGGGAAGAAGGCATCACTTCGTAAAGCAAATACACCCATAATAAAAACTCTTCGCCCGGATAGAGAAAACAGTGTCAATTTTTATACAACAGAGAATGTGTTTATAGAAGGAGATAACTTCGAAGTACTAAAGGTATTGCAAGAGTCATATTTAGGAAAGATAAAGATGATCTATATCGATCCTCCATACAACACAGGTAAAGATTTCGTATATAAGGATAAGTTTACAAAAAGTAAGGATGAGTATGAGGAAGAGATCGGATTAGAAGATGAAGAAGGTGGAAAGCTTTTTAGAAACACAGATACTAACGGTCGTTTTCATAGTGATTGGCTTTCTATGATGTATGAAAGACTGCTTGTGGCTCGTGATTTGCTTAAAGATGATGGTGTTATTTTTATATCTATTGATGATAATGAAGTTCATAATTTAAGAAAAATTTGTGATGAGATTTTTGGAGAGAGTAATTTTATTAGAGAGTTTGCTAGAATTACTAAAAAAGGAGGAAAATCAACTGATACAATTTCAAAAAACAATGATTATATAATTTGTTATTCAAAAACCAACTTACCTAAATTTTATCCTTTTGAGCATAATGATAAAGATTTTAAACATCGAGATGAATTCTTTGAGCAACGAGGTTTTTATAAGTTGAACCAAACATTAGACTATGACACCCTTGGCTACGTTAATTCATTAGACTTTGAAATAAATATTGAGGGGGTAAGTTATTTTGCAGGGTCAGTGAGTCGTGAAGATTTTCTAGAGCGAAAGAAAAATAATCCAAAAGACGGGTATAGATGGAGGTGGTCAGAAAAACTTTTTAACTTTGGATATAAGAATGGTTTTGTTGTTGTGAAAAAAAGTAAAAATGGTACAAGGTTATATACAAAAACATATCAGCACGCAACTCTTGATGATGATAACCACGATTACTATATTAAATATGAAGAAAGAACTAAAGCGCTGTCTAGTCTTGAGTTTATAGAAAATGCTTTTTCAAATGATAATGCCAATAAAGATGTTAAAAAACTTTTAGGCAAGGGCATGTTTGATTACACAAAGCCAGTTGAACTTATTAGTGTTTTATCAAAGGTGTCTTCATCTCACTGTGATATTGTTTTGGATTTCTTTGCAGGCTCCGGAACAACAGCTCATGCTGTTATGCAATTAAATGCAGAAGACGTAGGAAGTAGAAAATTTGTTATGGTCCAAATTCCAGAAGAAACAGATGTGGATTCTGAAGCATATAAAGCAGGGTATACATATATTTCTGATATTTCAAAAGAACGCATTCGACGTGCGGGGAAGAAGATTCTTGAGGAGAATGTGGAGTCGCTC
>JAYVAE010000050.1:0-23380 GCA_043751115.1 bacterium
CTTGATTTCGTTTCTGTTGTCTTTAGAAAGATGAGAAAAGTTTTTCTTTTTTTTATGAATACAGAATACAAGTGTTCGGATTCAAATGCGAAGGTGGGCTCTATTGGAGATAGCCATGCCCTCAAACTCTTGCAGTATGAGTTTCGATTGCGTTGTCATTCGAGCTGATGATGCTGAAGCGGTGAGTCACGAAAAAAAGCGAATCCTTCGATTAGCTCGAGAAAATATTGGAAGCGAAGATGTAGACTACACTTTATCAAGTATCAGTCTTGTGGACTTGCCCCCCGTAATACGACAGCTTTGCAAGTCTCGCGTTAAAGCCACTGTCAGTGTTGTATGGAGGAAAGTGGATCCAAGCGAAGCTACAATAAGAAAATCTGCCTGAAGGGAAGCCGAGTGCTTCCTTTCTTTTTTTAAAGAAGAAAATCTGCTAGAATAGTTAGACCATGAGAACATACATTAAAGACTTGTCTTCACATATTGATACCGAAGTTTCTATTTCTGGCTGGGTGGATGTGCGTCGTGACCAAGGCAAAATGATATTCCTCGATATTCGAGATGTCTCAGGCAAGGTGCAAGCTGTCGCACTTCCAGGAAGTATTGAGGCCAAAGCTGTTTGCGAAAAACTTCGTCCTGAGTGGGTCATAGAAGTAAAGGCAAAGGTAAACAAGCGTCCAGAGAAAAATATAAAAGAAGGAGTACAAAATGGCGACATCGAACTCGATCTTCTCTCTGTCACTATTTTAAATGAGGCAGAGACACCGGGCTTCGATATTTCTACCGCGGGGTATGAAGTAGGGGAGGAGGTGAGGCTAGAGAAAAGATATCTTGATCTACGCAGGGCTCGCCTTCAGCGCAACATACAAATGCGTCACAAGGTTATCAAGTTCGTTCGAGACGCCCTCGACAAACAAAACTTTTTTGAAATAGAAACGCCACTACTAACGAATCCGACTCCAGAAGGCTCGCGTTCTTATCTCGTCCCGTCACGCATCTATCCAGGAAGCTTTTACGCGCTCCCTCAATCACCACAACAATACAAACAGCTACTCATGTCGTCAGGCTTCGAGAGATACTTTCAATTTGCAAAATGTATGCGTGACGAAGACACTCGTGGCGATAGGCAACCAGAATTTACACAACTTGACCTTGAAATGAGTTTTGTGACACGCGAAGAAGTCATGAAGTTAAACGAAGATCTTCTCATTAAAATTGTCACAAAACTTTTTCCAGAGAAAAAGATACAGCAAATTCCTTTTCCTGTTCTCTCTTACAAGGAGGCGATAGAGAAATACAGTTCTGACAAGCCGGACCTCCGCGCTGATAAAAATGATACAAATCTCCTCGCATTCTGCTGGGTTGTCGATTTTCCTTTCTTTGAAAAAACAAGCGAAGATAATGTGGATGACACTGGGGAATGGACTTTCACCCACAACCCATTCTCGAAGCCAAAAGATGAGAGTTTGGATAAACTCATGGAAAGACGTGATATCGCTAGCATCATGACAACGCAGTATGATATAGCACTCAACGGCTTTGAGATAGGAGGAGGGTCAATTAGAAATCATACACCTACTGCGCTACGCCGCGTTTTTGAAATCATGGGTTATAGTGACGAGCGTATAGAAAGTAATTTCGGGCACATACTAAAGGCTCTTGCCTCTGGTACCCCACCTCATGGAGGCATCGCATGGGGGCTGGATCGTCTACTTATGGTACTTTTAAATGAGCCAAATATTCGTGAAGTCATGGCATTTCCAAAAACAGGTGAGGGTAAAGACCTTCTCATGCAAGCTCCATCTAAGCCGTCAGCTAAGTCACTCCGCGAACTCAAGATAAAGATAGAGGAGAAATAAGAGCTCAGCGCTGTTACTTGGAATTCTATGTTTCTCAGATAAAAACTCTCTCAGCGAGAGTTTTTGCGTGAGCCATAGAAATTGCTTGACAAATTTCTAATTATGTGTATACTCTGTCATAGCAAGTGGGATTATCTCACGAGCAACAACCTGGTCAACGAGGAGAAATCCATGACCCAATCCCGTTCCCTGATTCTGGCCGTTCTGGCTGCCATCGTTCTATCACTCGGCCTCACGGGCTGTGGTGACGAACCCGCCAAGCAGGCAATGGTCTCCGTTGCAGAGGCGCAAGCGCGCGCAGACAAGGCACACATCGACGGCAAAGCGGAAGAGGCCATGCTCGCCGACGGCAAGCTGGCCAAAGCAAAAAGCGAGATCAGTAAGTTGGCCGAAGATACGGCACGCGCCGGCAAGTTCGCCAGCAAGGCGAATTGCGACGTACAGCCCGACGGATTCGGGGCGACGAGTGCCGCACGCGACTTCCCTGGCAGCGTGCGGTCCATGTACCGTGAATCCTGCCAGCGTGAAGTTGATCGGCTCGTGGCAGTGAGGAAGGCAAACGACGACCGTGCCGTGGCAAAGGCAAAGAAGACTGACCGCAAGTTGGCCAAGCAAGACGAAGACCGCAAGCTCGCCCGGCAGAGCGCACCTCCAGCCAAGGCAGGCACACCTGCTGGCAACGGCAAGAATGGCTAGCCATTCAGCAAGCCTCACGTCTCGACCCAAAGTCGAGACAGAACAGGGTCCAGTTCACGCTGGACCCTTTCGATTTTCTAGTTTTTATTTTTTATTTTTTATTTTAATGCTCAATAATTTATTATATTTAATGCAAAGCATGCACCTATTTCATTTCCGACGCCGTACTATATATACATGAAACATCTCTTTATCTTTTCTTTTTTCCTCGCATTCATTTTTCCGAACGCAATTTTTGCCTCTGTTAAAGAAGTACCTTTTGCTGTTTCTGGCTGGATACCTTATTGGAAAGAAGGGGCGGCAACAAGCAGTATTCCTTATTTAAATAAATTAAGTGCTGTTAGTCCATTTTCTTATACAGTAAAATCTGATGGAACACTTTCAAACCCCATGAAAACTGATAATCCTGAATGGGTATCTCTTTTTACTGAAGCGAGAAAGCATGGCGTTAAAATTTATCCTTCTATACTCTGGACTGACAAAAATCAAATGGAGTCTATACTGAGTTATAAGAAAAAGAGAGGAGCGCATATTGATGCTATTGTACAAGAAGTAAGGGCGCAAAATTGGGATGGTATTGATATTGACTATGAAGGAAAGCTCGCCGAAACTCGTGACGGCTATTCAAGATTTGTGACTGAGCTTGGAGCAGCACTCAAAAAAGATAAGAAAAAACTTATTTGTACTATAGAGGCACGCACGCCAATAGATTCTCGCTATAGTAAAGTAACCAAAGAGCTTTTAGCAAAAATAGAATATGCGAATGATTACAAAGCAATAGGAAAAGCATGTGATGAAGTGCGTGTTATGGCATATGATCAATCAACGGATGACCTTCAGCTCATGACTAAATATACTAACACTCTCTACAAACCAATTGCAGACATCGACTGGGTTAAAAAGGTGCTCACACTCTCTATGCAAGATATACCTGCGAAAAAAATACATCTTGGTGTCGCTACTTACGGTTACAAATATGAAATAAAGGCTCAACCTAGCTTTAGCTCTAGCTCGACTTCACCTACGATAACGCGAGTTGGTGCCATGAATTATTTTTATGCGGATGAACTTGCAAAGAGTTTGCATATAACTCCTACAAGAAATCAAGCAGGCGAACTTTCTTTTACCTATAGCACAACCACGATGGAAAAGGGCATAACAACGCCCCGAACCTATCTTGTGTGGTATTCAGACAGTGTAGCAATAGCAGATAAAGTAAGAATTGCGAAACTTTATAAATTAGGCGGGGTCAGTATATTTAAATTAGACGGGGCATATGACCCGAACCTTTTCACTATTTTCCCTTTACTTAAAAGATAGCTAAAAAATAGTTAGAAAATAATCCGTCCACAAGAAAGAAGAGTGATATAAGGTAAACTGTATTCATGGACTACACTGTTAAGCAGGGCCGCTTTGAAGGGCCGTATACAAAACTTCTCAGTCTTATTGAAGATAGAAAACTTTCTATTACTGAAATTAATCTCGGGAGTTTGGCTGATGATTATATTAGCTATATAAGAAAACAAGAAGAGAAGGACCATGCCGATATGTCGCTTTTTATTGTTGTTGCATCGACACTCATGCTTATAAAAGTAAAGTCTTTACTCCCTAAAATGGATTACGGAAGTGTCGAGGAAAAGCAAATAAAAGATTTGACACAGAAGCTTATTCTTTTTGCTCATCTAGTAAAGGTGGTAAAGCTACTCAAGTCTTCCTTAAAGCCTAAAAAAATCTTTTTCTCATACGGAAAAGTGAGGATGAAAAAAAGGGACAATAGTATGCCAAAAAATGTAACAAAAGAACTGCTTGTTAAGTGTGGATTAGAATTACTAGCAAGGGGCGAAAAGATGAACTTTATACGAGAAATTACTATACGCAAGAGGACCAGCATCGAAGAAGTTACTCATCTTATTCGTACTTTAGAAAAAGAAAAATTTTCGCTACGTGAAGTAAGTGAGCTCGTGACCGGCGAAGGGGCTCTTATTCTTTCTTTTATTTCACTTTTGGAACTTGTAAGAGCGGGCGAAATCACAGCTTCACAAGAAACACATGAAGATATCTTTATTATAAAAAGTACCATGCTACAATAATATGTATGGAAGACTCTTCGAGAAAAATTTTAGCATTCCTTTTTATACGTGGCATGCCTGTGAAGAAGAAAGCAGTAGAGAAAGCATGCGCGCTAAGTAGCGCAGAATTCGAAGAGAAACTTAACTCCTTAAAAAAACATTTAGAAAATTTGCCTTTTCTGATTATTGAAACAAAGGAAGATGTAGAGCTCGTTCTTGGTAAAGAAGAAACCCTTTTCTTTGATGACTATATTAAAAAAGAAAAAGAGGTCGACTTATCATCAGGAGCACTTCAAACACTTACCATAATAAGCTATCTCGAAAAGCCTTCGCTGTATGAAATATCCTTTATACGCGGCGTTTCAGCAAAACAAAGTGTGAGCACACTTCTCACAAAAGGACTCATTGATGAACTTGAAAATGACACATATGACATTAGCGCTGAAGCCTTACTTTACCTTGGCGTGACGAAAAAAGAATTACTACCGAGATACGAAGAAATGCGGGCTAACTTTTTAGAAAAGATTGAGCATGCGATATCATCCTAAAAAAACTTTTTTCAACATCTTGATTAGAAGAAAAAGTGGTCTTATAAGTTTCTTTCTCTTCACTACGCTTTTTTCTTTTTCCTTTTTAATCGCTTATTTGAGCATTTACTATGTGCATCAAATGGAGCGCTCAAATAAAATAAAGTCTGAAAAGCAAACCTATATAAAAAGTTTACCGGAACTTACTTTGGAGGCAGAAAGCTATATTGTTGTAGACGGCAACACTGGTAAAGTATTGTTAGGAAAAGATGAGAATACATCAAGACCTCTTGCTTCACTCACTAAGATACAAACTGCATATCTTTTTGCTAAGAGAAATGATATACACTCAACAATTACCATACCTAACCTTGGACCAAAGCATGTCTATGACTTTACTTTAAAAAGCGGTGACAAATGGAATACCGACGACTTGATAAAATTTATGCTTATTATTTCTTCTAATGACGCGGCTGAAATATTGGCAAGAAGTGAACCACTTGGTAGAAAGCAGTTTATAGAATTGATGAATGAGAGAGTAGGAAGTAGCAGTAGTCTCTTTTTTACGACACCAGACGGACTCGATGAAGGAGAAAATATTGGCGGACAAGGTAGCGCGCTTGATATGTCAAAACTCCTTCGAAAATTTTACTTAGAATTTCCTGCACTTTTTGAAGCGACAAGTAAGACAGATCTTACGGTTACTATTAATGGTCAAAAATATACTGGTATACCGAACACCAATCGTGATGTTGAGCTTTATCGTGGCATTATTGGTTCTAAAACAGGCTTTACGGATAGAGCGGGCGGCAATTTAGCTGTTATTTACGATGAATCATTAGGAAATCCTCTTATTCTTGTCCTGCTCGGATCAACAAAAGAGGGGAGATTCAAGGACATGAAAAAACTTATATCGTATATCAACGAAAATAGAAATGCTCTTTATTTTGAGGAAGAGTAAGGTATACTGTCCCTCATGATGAGTCTTGATATTATAAAGGTGCTTCTTCCTTCACTTTTTTCTTTTTTGTGCGGTATCATCGTTTCTCCCTATCTCGCAAATTTTCTTTATAAAAATAAGCTTTGGAAAAAGAAGAGCGTTGAAAAGACTATAGATGGCAGAGAGGCAACTATCTCCTCAATGCTGCATAATGATGAAGTCAAAAAGACTCCGAGGCTAGGCGGGGTAATCATATGGTTTTCTGTCTTTGCTACTGCCTTGTCGCTCTGGCTTTTAAGTAAACTGTTTCCTAGTCCGATGACAGAAAAGTTTGATTTCATTTCGAGAAGTCAGACGTGGTTACCTCTCTTTGCAATGCTGGTCGGAGCTATAGTTGGCGCTATTGATGACCTTTTAGTTACAGACTACTTTAAAAAGAAAGGGAGCTATGTCGGTGGTGGACTTTCCTTCCCGATAAGACTTTTTACTGTTGCTTTCATAGGCTTATTCGCTGGCTATTGGTTCTATGCAAAGCTTGGCATTGATCATGTTTTTATGCCATTTTATGGAGATCTTAATCTTGGACTACTTTATATACCGTTTTTCGTAATCGTGACTGTAGCAATTTTCTCTACAAGCGTCATCGACGGTATAGACGGACTTTCAGGGGGCATCTTTGCAACGATTTTTTCTTCAGTCGGTATCATCACTTTTTTACATGGGCAAGTAAATATCGCCACACTTTGCTTTGTTATTGTCGGAGCTATACTTGGTTTCCTTTGGTTTAATGTACCGCCAGCACTCTTTTATATGAGCGAGACAGGGATACTGGCGCTCACGCTCGCACTTTCAGTCATCAGTTTTATGGCAGATATAACTATTTACCTTCTCATTATCGCACTTCCTCTCTTTGTTACATCAGGATCAGTAATATTACAACTTTTGTCGAAAAAATATCGTGGTAAAAAGATATTTCTCGTAGCGCCGCTACATCATCACTTTGAAGCAAAAGGCTGGTCGAGAGCCACCATTACTATGCGCTACTGGATAGTTTCATCTATGTGCGCACTTATGGGCATTGTCCTCGTTCTCCTAACTTATGTTAAATAGATTTAATTTTGACAGACCACTACTCTTTGCTACACTTCTCCTTGCTTTTTCCGGATTACTTATTTTTGGATCAGCGGCACTAGGGGTGCTTGCAACCAATGAAGCAAAGTTTTATTCAATCATCAAAAGCCAATTTATTTTTGCTCTCTTTGGCGGCAGTATAGCGCTCTTTATAGGCATAGTGATAAACCCGCTTATCTTTAAAAAGTATGCTATACATATACTTCTTTTTACATTACTTTTAACTGTTTTTGTTTTTGTGCCTGGATTTTCTGTTTATCATGGAGGAGCACATAGGTGGATAGATATTGGGCCACTTTCTGTACAGCCAAGTGAGCTCATTAAATTCTCCTTTGTTTCCTTTATGGCTTATTGGGTAAGTGCTTATAGAAAATATTTCTCAAACTATGTGTTTGGCTTACTTGGTTATGTAATACCGCTTTCTTTAATTACCATCCTTTTACTGCTTCAGCCAGATTTCGGAACATACTTAGTAATTTTTTGCTCTTCATTTATCGTTTACTTCGTCGGCGGCGCTACAAGAAAACATGTCGCGATACTTCTCGGTGTTGCTATGACCGGTTTTATAATACTCATTCTCGCAAGACCCTACATGCTAGAAAGAGTGAAAACTTTTTTTGATACGACACATGATCCTTCTGGTAGTTCCTGGCAACTTAATCAATCGCTCATTTCTCTTGGTTCAGGGGGTCTTATTGGGCAAGGATATGGTCAAAGTGTGCAAAAGTTCAATTTTCTTCCAGAGCCGATCGGGGATTCGATTTTTGCAGTTTTTGGAGAAGAGTTTGGGTTTCTAGGAACCTCTGCCTTGCTTTTTCTTCTTCTTTTTATTCTACTACGTGGTATTTACATAGCGCTCAGCATCGAGGATATTTATTTGAGACTTTTATCAATAGGGATAGTTACTATTCTTTTTACTCAATCCTTCCTCAATATTGGTTCAATAATACGACTACTTCCTCTTACTGGATTACCACTACCCCTTGTATCTCAGGGTGGAACTTCTTTTGTTATAACTTTGTTTATGCTGGGAGTGCTTATTGGTATATCTCGTTACAAGAAGAAGTAATATGCTAGAATAGTAAGATACGTTATGAAATTTGTTTTTACAGGGGCTGGTGGGGGCCATTTTTACCCGCTTATTGCAGTTGCAGAGGCAGTGCGTGCCGAAGTCTATATACAGAGCCTGCCCGATCCAGAACTTATTTTTCTTTCTGATGATACTTATGATAAGGAGGCACTTGAAAGTGTGCGTATGCGCTACTCTCATGTGCCAGCCGGCAAGCTTCGCCTTTATTTTTCCATAGAAAATTTTACCGACATTTTTAAAACTGGTTGGGGTATTATTGTTGCATTTTTTAAACTGTACATAATCTACCCTGATGTTGTTTTTGCAAAGGGTGGTTATGCGAGCTTTCCCGTTCTCTTTGCGGCAAGATTACTCGCAATACCAGTTATCATTCATGAAAGTGACTCTGTAGCGGGAAGAGTGACCAAATGGGCTGGATCCTTTGCAGATAAAATAGCTATCTCTCAAGAAGGCACATCGATATATTTTGACGAAACAAAAGTCGCTGTGACTGGTCAGCCGATTAGACTCAAGCTCACACCACCCTTTAATTACATGAAAAAGGAAGGCTTAACAGAAAGGCCGCTTCTCCTTATCTTAGGAGGGTCGCAAGGTAGTTCAGTTATCAATGATGTTATGACTACAGCACTCCCGGAACTCCTTAACTATTTTGATATAGTACATCAAACTGGTAAGGAACATGCTGAGGCAATAAAAGTTCTTGCTGAAAGCATCCTTCTAGATCACAAGTACAAAAACAGATACTTTACTTCAGGATTTATAGATCTTTCGCTTTACTATCCGAAAGCCGATATAGTTGTTTCGAGAGCTGGTTCAACGACACTCTTTGAAACAGCTATATGGCAGATACCCTCGCTAGTTATACCAATACCACAAACCGTAAGTCGCGACCAAACAAAAAATGCTTACACCTTCTCCGCTCTTGGAACATGTCTTGTCATTGAAGAAACAAATTTATCAAAGAATATAATCGTTACTGACCTTCGAAACATAATTGAAAATAAAGTTAAATATACTGTTATGTCAAAAGCTGGACTAAAAGTTAATTACTCAAGGGATGCGTCGCTTACTATTGCTAAAGAGATGCTTCGTATAGCTCACGCTCATTTATAAAATCAAAAAATCACATGAATCAAACAAAAGAAAAAAAGGTAGTTACTCGTTTCGCCCCAAGTCCGACAGGTTTTCAACATGTGGGAGGTATTCGTACTGCACTCTATGCATGGGCATGGGCGAGAAAAAATAAAGGCACTTTCATACTTCGTATTGAAGATACAGATCGCGAACGATTTGTCGAAGGATCACAAGAGCACCTCGCTGAATCTCTTAAGTGGTTTGGTATAGATTGGGATGAAGGACCAGATATTGGTGGACCTCATGCACCATACCTGCAATCGGAAAGGCTGGAGTCATATAAAAAGTATGCACATATTCTTATCGAAAAAGGATATGCTTACTCAGATCCATATTCTGAAGAAGACGTAGCTGTATTTAGAAAGAAAGCTGAAGATGAGAAACGAGCATTTCTTTACCGTGACCACAGACCTGAAACATTTGATATTTGGGACGGAACAAAGCCACTTCGCTTTAAGGTTCCAGAAGTAAAAAGCTATACATGGAATGACGCGGTTCGTGGTGAACTAACGGCAGGGGAGGAAGCTCTTGATGATTTTATTTTAATAAAAAGTGATGGTTACCCAACGTACAACTTTGCACACATCATTGATGATCTTGAAATGGGTGTGACACATATTATGCGATCTGATGAATTTATTTCGTCCACACCAAAGTTTCTTTCACTTTATGATGCGCTCGGCATTAGCCCTCCAGTCTTTGTGACACTGCCTCCTATTTTAGGAAAAGAAGGTACCAAGAAACTAGGAAAACGTGACGGGGCGAAAGATGTTTTAGATTATCGAAAGGAAGGGTATCTTCCAGAGGCGATGCTTAATTTTCTTGTCTTTCTTGGCTGGAACCCAGGGACGGAGCAAGAAATCTTTACTAAAGATCAGTTTATTGAGAGTTTTGATATCAATCGTATACACAAAAGTGGGGCGATGTTCAGCGAAGATAAGCTCACTTGGATAAATAAAGAGCACTTAAAGCTTATGGATCAAAATGAAGCCATCAAAAAGATGCTATCCTTCTTCCCCAAAGAAAGTTTTCCTACAGAAGAAGTAAGGACACGTTTTCAAAAGATGGCTATTACCGCAAAGGAGAGGGCGACGACGCTCTGTTCTTATTATCAAGACTTTCTGTCTGGTGAGTATGATTTCCTCCTCGAGGAACCCAACTATAATAGTGTCTCTCTTGTGTGGAAAAAAAGTGACATAACAAAAACAAAAGAAATTTTGCAGTCCCTTGAGACCAAGTTAAGCGAAAGCCCTGACGTAGATGCATTTAAGCTAAAAGTAGAAGAGCTTGCCACAAAAGAAGGCAAAGGTGAGGTTTTTTGGCCACTGAGAGTCGCACTCTCTGGTAAAGAAAAATCTCCAGATCCATTCACCTTACTTTTTGTTTTAGGAAAGGAAGTGTCGCTTCAAAGATTAAAGTGCGCTATAAACAGTCTTTAATTAAGGACAAAACGTAGTACAATAGGAAGATGCGTATCTTCTTTTGCCTTCTCCTTTCTTTTTTCTTCTCCTTTTCTTTTCTTTCCGCCGAAACAGAAGCAGAACTTCAAAATAAAGTTGATTCAATCAATAAGCAAATAAGTGATTTAGAAAAAGAGATTAGTGCTTACTCAGGCAAGGTGACAAAAACACAAGGGGAGGCAAAAACATTAAAAGATGCCCTTCTCCGTCTCGGGGATCAAAAGAATATTCTAGAAAAAAAGGTTTCTTATACGCGTCTACAAGTTTCTAAGACCAAAGAAGATATTCTAGACACTGAGGGAAAACTAAAGGAAACAAGAGGGACCATTGCTAGACAAAAAAGTGGAGTTAAAGAACTTTTAAATAGACAAAGACAGAGTGAGGGGGTAAATAATGCTCTTTTTCAAACAGTACTCTCAAAGAAAAATCTTTCCGATGGACTCAATTTTTTCTTTCAAGCAGAAAAAGTAAATGCGGAGCTTTTAAGTAAAACAGAAGAATTAAACACAAGTAAAAATATTTTAGAAAATACAAAAAGTATTTTTGAAAAGAAAAGAGAAGACTTGAATATGTTACAAAAAACACTTTCTGCACAGAGAGAAAGCGTCACTCAAACTGAAGAAGAAAAGAATAATCTTCTCAAGCAAACAAAGAACAAAGAAGCTGAATATCAAAAATTGCTTGTAGAAAAAAAGGTGAGGAAAAATCAACTAGGAAAGGAAGTTGCTGATTTTGAAGCGAAACTGAAGGCTGTTATTGATGCAACGAAGATTCCAAAATTTGGTACGGGAGCGCTTGCTTACCCCGTAGAGAAAGTTCTCATCACGCAGTATTTTGGTAACACTGCATTTGCTACTGCAAACTCACAAGTCTATAGCGGAAAGGGGCATAATGGTATTGATTTTGGACTTCCGAGCGGCTCGAAGATACTGGCAGCGCAAGACGGCACAGTAATAGGAATAGGAAACACTGACACTGCCTGTAATAGCGCGTCCTATGGCAAATGGATGCTTTTAAGGCACAATAATGGTCTCTCAACTCTTTACGCACATCTTTCTCAGTTTATCGCTGGAGAAAATCAGACAGTAAAAAAAGGTGAGATGATTGCACTTTCTGGTAATACTGGATATTCTACAGGGCCGCATCTTCATTTTACTGTGTACGCAAGTGATGCTGTCTATATTACAAAGCCGACTGAGTACAAATCAAGAGCGTGCGGGACCTATCTTATTATGCCGGTTTCCCCCACAGGTGGGTATTTAAATCCGCTTTCTTTCTTTAAATGATATACTAACAAGCAACTAGTAATCTTATGCTCACTCTCTCCTATCCGCTTTTCTTTATTCTTATTTTTACTGCTGCCATGGTGGGTATCGTTATCGGCATAAACATCATTTTAAAGTTAAAATAAAGCTAGAATAATTTATCTTTACCTACATCTCTTTTTAACACCGCCCAAAAGTTTGACTATTGTTTCAAAGTGTAGTATAGTTAAATTGCTTAAATAAAAACTAAAACATGTCTGAAATCACTTTTAAACCAAAAGCTGTTTCGAAAAAACTCTTGTCTCAGCTTAACCCAAGAACAAGAGATATTGTCATTCATAGATACGGTCTTGAAAAAGCCGATAAAATGACGCTCGAAGCTATTGGAAAAAAATACGATATTACTCGTGAGCGTGTTAGACAAATAGAAAATTTTGCCCTTGCCTCTATAAAAAAATCAAAGGATTTTAGAGATCATGCATTTGTTTTTGATGAATTAAAAAGTATTGTCAAAGATCTTGGCTCTGTCGTGGGAGAGGAAGCTCTGATGCGTTCTATTTCAAAAGATCCTGTCGTTCAAAATCATATCGCTCTTTACCTAGCGCTCGGCGAAGATTTTACTAAGCATAAAGAAGACATACACTTTGTCCATCATTGGTCAGTCGACAAATCTCTTACGCAAAAAATTCAGAATGCTCTTCAGGCACTTTACGCTTCCATAACGCCAGAGGAGCTCGTCAAGGAAGAGGAGCTTTACGCAAGATTTCTCACTCATGTTGGTGACCTTGTTTCAGAATATAAAGATAATAAAGAAGTTATTAACAGATATTTAGCACTTTCAAAAGTCATCGGCAAAAATCAACTCAGTGAATGGGGTCACACCGCAAGTCCTCATATAAGGGCGCGAGGTATCAAAGACTATGCATTCCTCGTACTTCGTAGCGCTGGAAAGCCACTACACTTTAAAGAAGTTGCGAATCAAATCAATAAAACTTTTAAAAAGAAAGCTCATGTTGCTACTTGCCATAATGAACTCATCAAAGACAGTCGCTTCGTTCTCGTAGGGCGAGGGATGTATGGACTTAAGGAATGGGGACATGCCGGAGGCGTTGTAAAAGATGTTATACGTAAAGTATTAGAAGAGGCTGGTGCACCACTAACTAAGGAAGATATCATCTCTGGCGTTCTTGCTAGGCGCATGGTTAAACAAAATACCATCGTTGTCAATTTGCAAAATGATAAAATTTTCAAAAAATATAAAGATGGGACATACTCGCTAGCTAAATAAGTATAAGCTTAATAGCTCCTACCTCAAGGAAAAGGTGTTACTTCTTTAGAAGTAACACCTTTTCTACAATACAAGAAATATTCATCATGGTATACTTCTATGCATGCAATTCGTTGTCGACCTCATACTGCTCTCTCTTTATGCATTCTTTACGCTTACCGTTTTTGCTTTAATTAGACGATATTGGCTACTCTATGTAAATCAAAAATTTATCAGCAAAGTACAAGATGAAACTATCATGCTAGAAATTAAGCTTCCGCGCGAAATAGATAAGTCTCCGCTAGCTATGGAAATGGTACTTTCGAATATGACTCAGGTGGGAGGCGTGGGAGACTGGAAGTCGCGGGGTATTGGTGGGGCACTTCCTGCTACTTTTTCTCTTGAAATAGCATCTCTTGAGGGAGTAGTACACTTTTATATACGAACCCACAAAAAATTTAAAGAACTCTTGAGCGCTTCATTGTATGCTCATTATCCAGGTGTGGAGGTCGTTGAAACCGAAGACTATACAGCGAGCTTCCCCCGTTATGAACATAACAAAAAAACAGCCTCGATGTGGGGTAACGGTTATAAATTAACTAAAAATTATGACCTAGTCAAAGAAGAGGATGATGAGCATCTTGGATTCTTTGCCAAGTATTTCTTTTTTTACACTCCAGATGACAAAAATAAAATTGATAATGGAGTAAAAATTCCTCTCGATATATTTCCTATGCGTACGTATATAGACCTCGGTCTTGATAAACAAAAAGAGGAAATGAAAGTTGACCCTCTCGTTTCAATACTTGAGTTTTTTGGAAGCCTTGGCAAGGGGCAATATGCTGCTGTGCAATACATACTACAAGATGAAGAGGTACACAATGGTAAAAAATCGCCTAAAGTATATTTTGATGAAAAGTCACATGAATACTTTTCTGCAAAAGACATTGCTTCTAAGTATAAAGACAAAATACGGGACAAGAAGGAGCATAAAAAAGGTGACGTTGTTGTCGACAAATTTGGAAACGTAATGAAAGGAAAACCTGGCAAGGAGGGCGAGGAACCTGGCAATCAGACATATGGCGATACTGTTATCGAATACACACCAGAAAGCGCTCTTCGTCTTGACATAAAAAATAGTATTGAATTAGTAGAAAGAAAAATGGCAAAACCTCTCCTGGCGTGTGTCTGTAGAGCAGTGTTTGTCAGCAAACCGGAAGCTTTCAATCCTAACTATATACAAAATATGATTTCATTATTTAAGCCCTTTAATGCTCCTGGCTTTAACACTATGGGACCAAGCACTTTTTCTGACCCGTATTCATTTTCTTGGAATAACCCTGATGGTATGCGCTCAACATGGAGGGGCGAAGAAATATTTGATGCCTTCATAGAGCGGGAGGGCTTTCATCCTCACACGGGTACAGTTAATTGGTTTACCGATGTTGATGCGGATAGATACTTCTATAAGTATCCGGGCTATATACGAAGGACACTCACTCTCGCTGGAGAAGCATTCTTGGACCCATTTGGGCATCCTCACGCCGAGGAAGTCTTTGTCTTAAATACTGAAGAACTCGCGACTCTTTTTCATCTTCCAGGACTTGTAGCAACTGTGCCGACACTTCCACGTATCGATAGCCGAAAAGCTGTTGCTCCTGTTAATTTACCTATTTAAAACATGAAAAAAAAGAGTCGAGCGTTTATTCTTATCACTATACTTTCAGCTGGAATATTTTATGCGGCTATAATTAATGGACTAAACAGTCCAAATCAATTTGAAAAACAGAAAGAAATTTTTAGAGTTGAAAAAGAGGAAAGTGTAGAGAGTGTGTCAAAGAGGCTTGAAGATGCTGGACTTATTAAAAGCTCGCTTCTTCTTCGTCTTTATCTGTCATGGAAAGGTTATGACACAAAGCTTGCTCAAGGAGAATTCCATCTCTTCTCACCCATGAGTTTAAGTGACGTCGCAAGGCAACTTATACAAAGACCTGCAAAACCGCTTTTTATTGTTACTATTCCAGAAGGGTCGGACGATGAAGAAGTGGTGAGCACTTTTATTTCGGAGAACCCTAAGCTAAGTAAAGATAAATTAAATCTTGCAATACAAAATAAAAAAGCTTCCGGGTATCTTTTTCCAGATACTTATTTTCTTTCTGGAAAAGAAAACGAAAATGATACTATTGAAAAATTACTTTTTAATTTTAAAATAAAATATAGTGAAAAATTTAATACCTATACCGAGGCGAAGACTATCGACGAATTACTTACAAGCAAGGAAGTAAAAAGACATCTTAGCATCGCTTCTATATTAGAAGGTGAGGCGCAAACAGAATATGACATGAGGGTGATAGCTGGTATACTCCTCAAGCGAGAAAAAATAGGTATGAAGCTTCAGGTAGACGTCGCAAAAGAAACGTATGAAAAGGCTGGATTTCCAAAAGCTCCAATAAATAATCCAGGCCTAGTTGCCTTATCCGCAGCGTATAATCCATTAGAAACTAATTATCTCTACTATATTACAGGAAACGATGGAAATATGTACTATGCGAAAACTTTTCCAGAACATCGAAAGAATATACTTAAACATTTAAAATAGAAATAACATGAAAACACACAACCTTGCATTTATCGATACTGAAACAACAGGAACGAATCCGGATAAACATGAAATTATAGAACTTGCTGTCATCATTGCAAAACAGATACCACGAGAAGGAAGAGGTCCGAAACTCGAAATAATAGAAGAGTGCGAGTGGAAAATAAAAATGCAGTATCCAGAAAAAGCAGAAGAGGAAGCGCTTCGCGTTAATGGGTACAATGAAGTTGACTGGATGTTTGCTGTGGATAGAAAAAAGGCAATGGAAGAATTTGCAAAGAAAACACAAAGTTGTACTTTTGTCTCACACAATTTAACTTTTGATTACGGTTTCGTACAGAAAGCTTTCGAAGAAACTGGTGTCGACAGTAAAATGCATTATGCAAAGCTTGACACCATCTCCATTGCCTTTGCAAGGCTCTATGATGCTCCGCAAGCAGACAAATTCTCTCTCCGCGCTCTTTGTGAGCTTCTTAAAGTAGAGAATCCAAAAGCCCATACGGCACTTGCGGATACGAGGGCACTCTATGAATGCTATAGGAAAATGATGAGCGCCTAGTTCTTAAAAAGAATTCATCTGTTTTGTTAGGTTATTTTTTCTCCTGCAATGTACAAATGAATACATCTTAGTCGAAAAAAGATAACCTGCCTCACATCTAAACTCTTTTTAAGAACTAGGTGGGTAGAGTCAACTTAGTAAGTTTGCAAAAATAAGCTTAATTTGATAGTGTTCTGTCAAGCCTTACCGTCCGTAAAAGTACGTGTAAGATTCTTGTACAAATAGGGGTCTATCTTGAGCGATCATACACAGAACTTTCCCTTTATCGGCTTCTACGCAATAACTGTTGACATGTCAAATCGTGGTGTCAACAATCAGCTTTGTGTTGGGAGACTTGAGATCGCCGGAACGGGACTAAACCTCTTCGTTCATTCGACCGAAGAATGGAACGGACGACACCGTTTCCATGTGAATGCAGCACTCGACATGTCGAAGGGAACAGGTATGACTCTTGTTCAAGACGATGGCAGACCTTTTACCTATCAAATAACTAAACATGAGAGTAGATATGGCGAATTCTGGACGTTCGAACAGGTATATCGCGGGTCAAAGTCCTATCGAATTTTCATGAACCCAAAACTCGAAGCCGCTCTCAACTGGATCCTGTCAGAGCTCTAAACCAATTGAGGGCACCAGCGACGCAGCACAGAGCTGCGCTTTGCTTTTTTATATTAAATACGTTAGATTTTGATGATGAATGAAAATTCCAGAAAAAAGGTTTTTGTCGGTATGTCAGGCGGGGTAGATTCGTCTGTTTCTGCCTATTTACTTAAAAAGGCGGGTTATGATGTAAGTGGTGTCTTCATCAAAGTATGGCAACCAGACTTTATAGAATGCACATCGAAAGAAGACAGGCTCGACGCTATGCGGGTTGCGGCACAGCTTGATATTCCATTTGTCACACTCAATTTAGAAAAAGAATATAAGGAGGAAGTTATTGATTACATGATACATGAGTACAAGGAAGGCAGAACTCCAAATCCAGATGTCCTGTGCAATCGAGAAGTAAAGTTCGGCGGCTTTTGGAAATGGGCAAAAGAGCGTGGAGCTGACTTCATAGCTACCGGTCACTATGCCCGGACAAATGGAAAAGAGCTTCTGACCGCGATTGATACTTTAAAAGATCAAACTTACTTTTTATGGAAGTTAACTTCCGATGATTTAGAACATGTTCTTTTTCCCATCGGGCACCTGCTCAAATCTGAAGTTAGAAGCATTGCTAAAGAAGGAAGCCTTCCTGTCGCTTTGAAAAAGGATAGTCAGGGACTTTGTTTTATTGGAAACATCGACATCAAAGAATTTCTAAGTAAGTATATTAAAGAAAAAAATGGGGACGTGGTAGATACTAACAATAACATTATTGGAAAGCATTCTGGTGTTACCTTTTATACTATAGGAGAGCGTCATGGCTTTAATGTTTCTAGCAAAGATATTTCGAGCGAGCCATTTTATGTTGTTCATAAAGATGTAACAAGGAACATCCTCACAGTGAGTCATGATAGACCGCAGCTTGCTTTGGGTGATACGTTTATGATAAGCAATCTTTCACTTGTGAGAAAAGATTTTCCTCACAAGCTAGAATGCAGTGGAAGGGGAAGATACAGAGCAGAATTATCAACTATAACATTAAAAGAAAGCGAGGGAGGTGAATACACTGTTCGGAAAAATAGTGGTGACCTCATACCAGTTAGCGGACAATCTTTAGTTTTTTACAAAGATGACAACTGTCTTGGCGGAGGTATTATTCTCTAAGTAGCACTACTAGAGTTCTATAGATTTAAAAAAGATAGTAGAGATAACAGGAAATACTAGTGATGCTCATGCTTACCACGATTTATTTTCATATGATGTCTCATCTCTTTGTAAAAAATATAAAGAACTATCGTTGCAAGCGATGATATGACGGCTAAATCAATAAAGTGAAACTCAGTTAGTGTTGACTCACCAATAAGATAGACGAGGCTTGCAGAAATTGGAACTCCCATTTGAGAAATGGCACCATAAAATAAAGTCTTTTTCATGCTAAGACCAGACGCTCTAATGAGGGCGAGCGTCGCAAGTATTTTTGGTAGCTCATGCACCACAATACCTAAGAGGGCGCCAACTCCTAAAACAGGGCTCGCAAGAAATGCAATACCAAGAGCTGCCCCATCAAAAAGCGAATGAAATGATTCTGCTAGGACGAGCGCTTTGATGCCTTTTTCTTTTGATTCATGCGTATGGTGATGACTAGTGCGAGACAAAAGTAAATAGGTCAAAAAAGAGGTGATTACTGCGATAGTCGCCTGAGCAGGACCAAAACTAGCTCCGTGCTCTACAAAGTCTTCGTAAAGAAGGATAGCTATGGTAAGTATCGCAAGGACAAAAATAACTAGTCGCATTTTTCCTAAAACAATAGATCTACGGAGAAGGAGCGCGAGCACTGCTAGAAAAGGGAGGAGGAGTGAGCTTCCAAGTAAAAGAATAAAATTTGATGTTGGTTCCATAATGTTTTATAAGCTAAAGGGTAACAAAAGTTTATGCACTTTGCAAATTACTTGCATAAAATACTAGTTCATATTTTTACAAATTATACTTCTTCATATTTCTTTGCAAATGAATTGCATAAGTGGTAAGCTATTTTTATGATAAAAATAAGTAAAGAAGATGCCCAGCAAATACTTAAAAAAGCAGATCTACGGATTACAGAACATAGACTAGCCGTGCTAAGAGCTGTTGCGGGCAGCAAGCAAGCCCTCACTGTGCAAGCACTCTTTGATCTCCTTCGCAATAAATATGTTATCGACCAAGCAACTGTTTATCGCAACCTCTCCTCACTAAGCGAAGCTAAAATACTAAGGCGACTTGACTTTAACCATGGTCACGCTCACTATGAGCTTGAAACTGGGGAACCAAGCTACAAAATAGTTTGCGGAGAATGCGAATTTATAGACAATTTAGACGGTAAGGCATTTGACGAGCAAATAAAAAAAATGATCAAAAAAAGTAACAAGTTTAAAAAGACATTTTCTCACTCTGTTGAAATATACGGCATCTGTAAGAAATGTTTTGTGTAAGCTATTTTGTGAAAGCAAGTAGAGAAAAAATTCAAAAAACTATAGCAACTTATTCAAATAACTAAACTACCTATGAACAAGTCAATGGAGGGGGTAAGTTTCTTTTTTCCTTATTTTTTCTTGCCGAAAGATACTGAATACTCATTATTCTGGTTTGAGTGACGTAAGTTTACTGACTTAACTAAATTTCTTAATAAAAACAAAAAAGGGATTAGCACTTTAGAGCAGACCATCTTGCTAAGTGAACGTTCGTACACTATACTAGAAAAATGACTAGAAGCATGCGAAAGAAAAGTGATGTAACTCTGATAGAAAATTTCTACGGAAAATATAAGCGAATGCCAAGCTACAGTGAAGTAGCAATTATTTATGGCTTTGCCTCTAAGTTTGCGGCCCATAAGAAGGTTCAGGATTTTATTGAAAGAGACTTACTTTCAAAAGATAGTAAAGGAAAATTATTGCCGAAGAATTTTGTTACCTCTCTTACCAAGAAAGTACAAGTACTTGGCACAGTAGAGGCAGGCTTTGGTTCGCCCTATGAAGAGACAGCAAATGGTAAGACGACACTGGACGACTATATGATATCTCATAAGAGCACCACTTTCATGATGCGAGTTACTGGTGACTCAATGTGTGATGCAGGAATCTTAGATGGTGACATGTTACTCGTTGAGAAAGTAAGCCTTGCGAGAATCAACTCTATTATTGTTGCTGAAATAGATGGCGCATATACTGTTAAATATTTAAGGAAAGACAAAAAAGGATTTTACTTAGCACCCGCTAATGATGACTTCCCGGATCTAAGGCCAAGCGGGAAACTTATCATTGTCGCAAAAGTTATTGGATCACTTCGTAAATATGATTAAAGACATGACCAGAGCTACCACAGGAGAAAAGAAAGAAAAAAGAGAAAAAACGATGATATTACATATCGATGCCGATGCCTTCTTCGTAGCATGTGAAGTGGCCAGACTTCCCGCGCTTAAGGGAAAGCCTGTTATCGTGGGAGGTGAGCGCGGTATAGCTTGCGCCATGAGTTATGAAGCAAAGGCGCTTGGTGTTACAAGAGGCATGCCAGTATTTGAAATAAAAAGGAAATATACCAATACCATAATTTTACCAGCACACTTTGAACTTTATTATGCATATCGTAATAACTTAATTTCTTTCTTGAAAAGCCGTTTTGAAAAAATTGAAGTATATAGTATCGACGAATGTTTTATCGAAGTAACAGAAGGAGAAATAGCTTTTACAGAAGAATCCCTCGAAGAGCTCAGAAAAGAAATAGAAGACTTCACAGGCATATCCTACTCGCTCGGACTCGCCGACACTAAGACACTCGCAAAGATTGCCTCAAAGAAAAATAAACCGCGCGGCAGTTATTTTTTGAAAAGAGACGGTGATAAAGATTTTCTCTACTGCTTACCACTCTCTTTTATTTGGGGTATTGGGGGGCGTATGACAAAGACTCTAGAAGGGCTAGGACTTTTTACTGTAAAAGATTTAGTCCTTACAAATGACTCTATCTTGCAAAAAAACTTTAGCATACAGCTTTTACGCACCAAACAAGAACTTCTCGGCATAAAGTGTTTCTTGCTTGAAGAAAGGAGTGCTTGCCAAAAAGGAATGCAGGTTACTCGTTCCTTTGCTCGAACAGAAGATATAGTCTTCGTGCTTTCTGAACTCTGTACCAATGTGGAAGAATTTTGCATCAATTTACAGAGAGAAAACCTTGAGGCAGAAAGTGTTGACGTTTGGATCAAAGAAGTTAAAAATGGTAAGGATGTCTATTTAAACTACAGTATTTTTTTAGGAGAAGCGACCAATAATCATAGAGCAATACTAAAGGCCATGAGTAGCACCATACTCCAAATAAGAGATTTAAAGAAGGGGATTATGAGAGGAACAGGAGTGTATGGGAAAACGGTATCTAAAAGTAGAGAAAAAACATTAGAGCTTTTTAGCAAGACCACAGGCTTGGAAGAGATAAACACCACGAGTATACTAAGTAATCTTCGTAGCAAGTTCGGATCAACTGCACTCATGATAGCAGGAAGTATGACGGCAACGAAGAAACGCACACAAGAGCGAGATAGATACGACAAAGAAAGCTTCTACTTGCGTGGCTTACCATATCCGTACTTGGGTGAAGTGCGTTAAAGTTAAAGAAAGGTTTACAAAAAATAAAGTTCTAGGTAGAAGGCACACTGGAAGGTCCGCCAGAAGGCTCTCCTACACACCTGTGTGGTCGGTGAGTTGCCGTCGCAAGGTATTCTAATGCCGACGGAGGTGTGGGAGTGTTCTGTTCTATTATATCTTTACGAAACTTTTACGAGACTATTGCTGTTAAGGCTAACGGAAGGCTCCTCCAGCACCTAATGTCGTAAAAGATATATTGTGCGACATTAGTACTACTTTGAAATAACCCTTTTATTCTAGCTAACTACGGTCACACTAAACTAAAGTAGTATGTTCAATGCTTCACTTCTATTTTTTAGTATCCACTTTTAAGAAATAGCTAATCCGGATTACACCTGAACCTCCATTTGATTAGACATTTCTAGAAAAACTACTATACTTAGCTTGCTAAGTATAGTAGTGAATGATAGAATACTCGAGGAGTTAATCTGCTGATAGATTAGCGTACCACCTCACGTACCCAGTAGAAACCTTACGGTTAAAAATGTATACCGCTCATTCATGATAAAATGATAAACACACAACATAATTTCGCAGAATCTTTAATGTATCAGCTTCATGAATCTGTTTTTCTTATTGAAAAAAGATTAGATAAAAAACTTGCCTCATTCTCCCCTCTTACTTTCTCTCAATTTGTTATACTCATGGGGATAACTTGTCAAGAGGAAGCTGGCGGCCAATCTTCACTCGCGCGATTTCTCCACATAACTGAAGCAACAGTGAGCAGACACATTAGTAAACTATCAAATGATGGTTTTATCGTGAAGAAGAGCATTTCAAAAAGTGTGTCTACAAGAAATGCAGCGGCCAGTAAAAAAAGTAGAAAAGTTATCCTTACAGACAAAGGCCAAGTAACTTTTCTACAGGCACAAAAAGTACTCAAAAGTGAATTAGCGGACATCTTCTTACCTCTTTCAAACATTGACCAACAAAAAATTATCACATCAATGACTATTCTCACAACATCCCTTTTACATAGCGATAAATAGCATCATTTATATAACAACTATGGATAAGAATAACTTGATAACAAATATGCGTTCTCGGTGGAATACTCTACCACTTAAGAAAAAGGTACTTTTTTTTATCATCCTTCTTCTTATAGTTTCTATAATTATTTTTTCTCTTCAAGATAAGACAGCTGTGATCACCATCAAAAAAGAAGAGGCAATCAAGACTGTGACGCTCGCCAGTGTGTACTCTCTAGCGGAGAGTAGTAAGAGCTTTCCCATACTAGGAACCGTGAGTTCAGTGAGCGAAGCAGTCATTAGATCAGAATCGTCTGGAAAACTAACAAGAGTATACAAAAGTCTCAGTGACAAAGTTGTTGCAGGTGAACTCATTGCCACTTTTGAAAATAGTGCTGAGCGGGCCGGACTCCTTCAAGCAGAAGGTGCCTATGATGCAGCTATAGCAAGTAAAGAGATTGCAGCTATTATACCATCCCCAACTAACCTCTTCCCTTAATTTCCACAATTGATACACTGTAACTATGTATACAATTGATATACCAACATTAAAACATCACTTAC
>JAYVAE010000051.1:0-5252 GCA_043751115.1 bacterium
GTGGAGAAGCTACCAAGGGTATGGCTGTTCGCCATTTAAAAAGATACGTGAGCTGGGTTCAAACCGTCGTGAGACAGGTTGGTTTCCTATCTTCTGCAGGCGTTCGAATTTTGAGGAGACTTGCCCCTAGTACGAGAGGACCGGGGTGAACTGACCTCTGGTGTATGGGCTCTCGCGCCCGCGGGAACGCCCAGTAGCTATGTCGGGCATGGATAATTTCTGAAAGCATCTAAGAAAGAAGCCACCTCCAAGATAAGAATTCGTTGAAGGGTCGTAAGAGATGATTACGTTGATAGGGTCTACGTGTACGCACAGTAATGTGTTCAGCGGAGGACTACTAATTACCCGAAATCCTATTAGGAAACATGTTTGTCACCCACTTGTTAAAAGACAGGTGAGTAACATCAGTTGTTTATGTGCTTTGTTGCTCGCACTCGCGAGGTATCAGTTTCGTTTCTATTACCAGAGAGTGATAGAATGGTGATTGATACCTCGCGAGAGCGAGAAAGAAAAAGGTGAGGGTTGCGTCGAAAGAGTACTCCCTCTCCTGAGCTGGTAAGGCAAACCCACTATAAGAATGCGCTCTAATACTCACTCTCGGTGAGCGTTAAGTAAGCCTGTGAAGCATGTTCGTGAGAATGTGTGGAGGCTCTGAAGTGACATGAAGGCATAGAGGTTGCGGCCTCTTGGTGTGGACGGCGTTCAATTCCCGCAACCAGCTCGAAAAAGTTCTTTCAAAGTTTTTTTGGGGGGTGTAGCTCAGTTGGTAGAGCGTCCAATAGGTATTTCCCTTGCCTGCAGCCGCGTTGCAAGTGGAGCATCTGGAAGGTCGCAGGTTCGAACTCTGCCACCCCAGCCAAAACTCAAAGAAAAGTCACAAGTTTAGAAAAATTTCGTGCCTTTTGTTCTCCTGATTTAGTCTTGGGGTCACACATCTTCCCATTTCGAACAGAATCGTTAAGCCCAAGTTCAGCGATGATACTGACTATGTCGGGAAAGTAGCTTTTCGGGAGAACAAAGTGCATGAATGACTTAAAATAGACAAAAAGCGCTTCGCAAGAAGCGCTTTTTGTCTTGTTTGTACACAGCCGATAATAAGCACATCTTTTTCTTTTAAAAGAGGTATACTTAATGTATGAATAAAAAATCATCATATTTCACTTTATCAGCGTTTTTGTTCTTGTTGTCAGCTAGCGGATTTTCTACAGCGTCTGCGTATACGACAATAGACGGAGTTACGAATGATCGGAACACCTACTCGCCCCCAAAGGGAAGTGGAGACGTATGTTTGGAGTTAAGAAATGTGAACCTACGGTCTGGAAGCTCTGACAGAGGCGAGTCCCGAGACATTTTTCTTCTTCAGTCATTTCTAGCTAATCGCTTGCTACTTAAGGCAGAGCCATCAGGATATTATGGTTCAGGTACGGTTGTTGCTGTGAGGCAATTCCAAAGAGAAAACGCTTTAACGCCAACGGGTATTACCGGACCACTTACAAGAGTAAAGCTAAAAGAGCAGACTTGCCCAGCTGAGTATAAGCCCAATGAAGGTCTAGGAGATGTTGGCAGAGACAGAATAATGTTGGCAACAAGTTCCAAAAATGTGAACTCTAAGCGTATTTTCAAAGCAATATGTTCATACCCAGCACCACCTATGGGCTGTAACTATGCAACTGGTCCTAACTATGACACAGAAACGAATTGTGGCATGATATTGGACTGTTCAGGTTTTGGTATTATTGATCCGGATCTTCGTGATAGAACAAAGTCGATTGCCTGTACAATGGAAATGAGATATTGCCCAGATGGAGGCATGATGAATAGAAGCAGTAAAACTTGTGAATGGCTTGGTTGCTCTCCCGCAGTGCCTCCTCAAAAAGTTGATCCTTATACAGCGCAAATAGTTCCTCTTCCAGAATCAGAATACCTTTATGTTTGTGAAGATCGAATAGTGAGACATACACCCTGCGACCAAAGAAGTGATAATAATGCAGTAAAAATAAACTTAAGTGAGTCACACGGCCTGCCGCTACGCAAAGAATCGCCGAAAGTCAGGTACCCAATGGCATGCACCATGGAAATGAGATTTTGCCCAGATGGTTCAGCTATGCCACGCGGAGATACTTGTGCGTGGAAACCTGAAGAGTGTCAAGGTGGTAGTAATATTATGAATCAAGAAAGACCAAGCTTCTCCTCCTTTTCTGGAACAAATGATGTGGAGAGAACAAGAGCATCAAATGAAGCAAGGAGACTCGATCAGCTCATGTCTAAACCTCATATAACACCGGATCAAAAGGTTATGTTACAAAGGCAAAGAGACACAGCTATCAGTGATTCCCTCAGATAAAGAGTTCTTCAGACAGAAAACCTCTCGCGAAATGAGAGGTTTTCTCTTTTGTGTATAACTATTTAGCCATAAACGAACGTAACATTTATACTGAAGCATATGAATAAAAAAATTGCACTTAGTATTCTTAGTTTATCAGCCTTTATTACACTTGCGTCCGCTCAAGAAGTGAGTATGAGGGAAGTAAGTGACATAGACCCTGACGGTCAAGCATCCTCTTGCCTAACGCTCTCATCAGACATTCGTTTTAAAATGAGGGACGCTGTAGTGGGAGGAAATGTAACAGATTTACAAGACTTTTTGATAGCAAATGGGTTACTTCAGGGTGAATCGACTGGCTATTTCGGAGCTGGAACACTAAGAGCAGTCAAAACATTTCAACAAAAACAAGGACTTAGTCCAACCGGCTTTGTTGGCCCAAAGACGCGTGAAAAAATAAAATCAATTTCTTGTGATGCTAGTCTTTCAGAAGAGAGGTTACCAGAAATCAAAAGAGAGAGAGCTTCGTCTCAGCCTGGCGCTGTAAAGAGTGAGACGAGTGGTTCTCCCACGCTTCCTAGGCAAGAGATGGTGAAGAAGGTGGAAGAGCATCTCTCAGCAGAGGACAAGCTGAAGCTCCAAACTCTAGAGCAGAAGATGAAGCAAGCAGAAAAAGAGGTAAGGGCTTTTTATGCTGAGTGGTCATCAAAATTAGAGTCAGGAAGTGCTGACACTGCAGCTTCTTATAAAAAGTTATCTGAAGAGAAAAGCAAGACGTGGATGGCATCTCAAAAAGCTCTCGAGGAAGCAAAAAGAGAAATGATGGAGAGAGCAAAGATGCGTATGTCTGATGAAGAAAGAAAAGCTCTTGAAATGGGTAATATAGGTAATATGAAAAGGCAAGCTGAGGACCGAAAGAAGTCAGAAGATGGAACAAGTGGGCTTAAGTCAAAGTTTGACCAAGAGAATCTTTCTGAGGCAGATAAACAAAATATAAAAGCTCTAGAAATTGCTCTTCAGAAGGCAGAAAAGGAAAGAGATTTTGCTTATATTGAGTGGTCAAAAACAAAGAGTGAGACAAATATTGATGCAAATATGGATGGGAGGATACCGACTAGGGATAATTTATCATCTAAAGAATATGCATACGAAACAGCTAAGAAATCTTTAAAGGAAGCTAAAAAAGCTCTCGCCGAAAAAACAAAAATGGGAATGCTAGAGGAAGAAAGAATAAATTCAGATAGAAAAATGAAAGAAAGAGAAAATAAGAAATATCAGGAATCTTTAAAAAGAAATGACTACAATACTATAAAGAAGGTGGAAAATAGTAGAGAAATAAATAATAGATTAGAAGGAGATAGAGTGGATCTCGGACAAGTAAGAGCAGATGGTTCATATAACACAGCTCCCCCAGCCACACTTCGATAAAAGAACAATTCTTTTTACTTTCAACCATCACTCAGTCATATCTCAAGTTAGTGTTTCTCGCAAGTTCGGCTGACACGAGGCTTTTTACACTATAACGGGCTCTAAAAATTATGATAAACCAACAGTTACTTGATTATATAAATCAACAAGGGAAGCAAGGTCTTAACCAAGAACAAATTAAAAGTTCTCTCGCAGTCAGTGGCTGGTCCTCGTCTGATATTGAAGAAGGTTTTGCTACTGTCGCATCTGGGTCGTCAAGCATGCCTATTTCTTATGCTGGCTTTTGGCTTCGTACCGTCGCCACTATAGCCGATCAATTTATTTTTGGTCTTATATTTGGAATTCTTGCTTCCTTGTGTTCTTGGTTTTATGCTACATTGTTTGATGTCGCACTATCTAATGGTACAGAAATAGTTGTAGAAATAGTTGTATTTATTATTTATTTAGTTGTGTGGATTCTTTATTTTCCTTTTATGGAATCACGTGGAGGTGCTACTTTTGGTAAAAAGATTCTTGGGATAAAAGTTCTGAATGACAATAATGAACCCGTTGGATTTTTAAGATCGCTTGGACGAAACTTGGCTAAAATAATTTCAGGAATGATTTTAATGATCGGTTTTATAATGGCTGGGTTTACAAAAAAGAAACAAGGTCTTCACGATATTATTGCTAATTGTGTGGTGGTAAGAAGTAGAGAAGTTAGTGTGGGTAAGATTTGGGCAATCATTATTCTTGTTATCGTTATACCTATAGGTTTGTTTGTTATGGCTGGAGCAATCCTTTTTTCTATACTGTCTAATATGTTTACTGGCAGTACACGAAACAATCATGAAGCCTTCTACGAACCTACTTCTGTCACTCAAACTCAGGATAACGGAAAGAGCATTGCCATTTCTCCAGAAAGTACATTTGTTCCTCTAACAAGAGAAGAGTATGATACATATTTTTCAAAACCGATAACAGGTTTAGATAACGAAAGTACTTATATGGGCCCACGTGCCTATGCTGGACCAGCCTTGATAGTCTTCGATGATTTTTGGGGGCTTCGTAACGCTTTGCCAGTTATTCCAAATTTAGAGAATAATAAGGACCGCGTGTGGATTGATATTACCAGTATTATATCTAAAAATGGGCAAGATATTTTAGACAGGGAAAGCTCTTTTGAAAAAGACATTTTCTTCAAAGGACTAAATTTCTCAAAAGAAACTCAACCTTTCGAATATTTTTCTGATGACCGCAGTCTTAATTATATTAGAGGAGCAGAATCGTCTGATGCAAAAACAATCAAGGGTGTTTTATTTTTCAAAATTCCTCTTGATTCAGAAAACTCCAGTAATTTCTACGAAAAATCTTATCCGTTTACAATTAACATTTAACTCGATTCCCTTTGGTCTCTGCCACAAATCCTTGTAGGAAAGTTTTAAAACCCTAAGTTTTCAACTACAATATCTAGGCGACACAAACTGAACAACCTCACACTCTGGTAAACAGAGAGTCATAC
>JAYVAE010000052.1:0-5190 GCA_043751115.1 bacterium
TTGTTTACAAAACATGTTGAATAGCGAAGCTATTCAACTATAGCAATCCAAAGGATTGCGACCTAATCCGCTGTGGCGTAAGCCCAGCGTTCTTTAGTAACAAAAAATTTTTC
The DNA here is from genome assembly GCA_043751115.1 of bacterium. GTDB lineage: Bacteria > Patescibacteriota > Minisyncoccia > Phycocordibacterales > UBA5272 > UBA11704. The sequence goes on from JAYVAE010000052.1 coordinate 114, forward strand.
TAAATCTGAACAATTTGGCATCACAAGTCAAATTCATAGATCAGCAGTTTCTATACCTTCTAACCTAGCGGAAGGGAGTAAAAAATCACGTAAAGAGTTTCCTAATTTTATAAAAATATCACAAGGTTCAGGTGCGGAAATTGAAACTCAGCTTATTATTTCTTATAATTTATCTTACCTCAGTCAGTTTGATTACAATGATTTATCTACTGATCTTGATGGTATACTAAGAATGCTTACTAAGTTACACCAATCACTAGCTCAAACTAAAGAAACTGAATAAACGAATTACTAATTACTAATTACTAATTACGAATAACTATTTTATGTATACCCAAAAAGATTTTACACATTTACTCGGTCTTACAGGCTTTTCCGATACCATGCTCAGCAATCACTTCACACTGTATGCGGGTTATGTGACGAATGCTAACAAGGTGATAGAAAAATTAGATACTCTTGAAAAGGGAGGGTATGAATACGGGGAGCTCAAACGTCGTCTTGGTTGGGAGATAAATGGTATCAAGCTCCACGAGCTTTATTTTGAAAATCTTTCAAAAGATAAAAAGGAAATGGGGCAAAAAACAAAAATTCTTCTAGAAGAATCGTATGGAGGTATAGGCGAGTGGGAGGCGAGTCTGAAGAGGAATGTTATGACTCGCGGTATCGGATGGGTTGTGCTCGTTTTAGACAATGACACTCAGAAAGTTTTTCACACTTGGATAGGTGAGCATAATGTCGGCATCCTTGTGAATGCGACTATACTTCTTGTCGTAGATGTATGGGAACACGCATTCATTACTGACTATGGTATCAAGCGCGCGGATTATATAAATGCTCTTCTCCCTCTTATAGATTGGGACGTAGTAGAAGGAAGACTATAAAAATAAAGTTTAGAAGAATGTTCTCAGTATGGTTAGGAATAAGGAGGTATTTTTACGTATTTTCGAGCATGCACATATTTTTACGCTAAAAGTATCAACGGAAAAAGTATGTACTTAGAAACTAGGACTTGCTTATTTGACAAAATGATATAGTATATTGTTATATGAATAACTATAATAGTAGAGATACAAGCCAAAAAAGAGGCTTCAAGAGTGGAGAAAGAAGTGATGGGTCTGATTTTAAGAAAAAGAGCTACGCGGGTAGATCATCTGACGATAGAGAAGTAACTTTTTACAAAGCGACCTGTGCGGACTGTAAAAAGACCTGTGAGGTTCCTTTCCGTCCAAATGGTGAAAAACCGGTTTTTTGCAGAGATTGTTTTGGTTCAAAAAAAGGTGCAGATGAAAGAGGTGGAGAAAGAAATGTGCATCCTCAGTTTGAAAACAGAGGCATGGCTCACACATGGAGTGACAGGTCTGCTGCGCGCCCAACGTATGCTTCGGATGCAAAGCCACAAGTAAGCGATGAGATGAAAAGACAATTTTCAGATATTTTATATAAAATTGAAAAATTAACAACACTTGTAGAAAAGCTTGTGCATGAGAATAGCATCTTGCTTAGTAAGGGTGAGACAAGGGGTGAGATAGTAGAGGAGCAGTCAGCAACACTTGGCACAGATAAGGAAAATGTAACTGTAAAAAAGAGGATTACAAAAAAGGTCGCAAAGTAATTGCTTAGAATTGAGAAGAGAGGGACGCAAGGAGAGTGGCCGAAAGGCCACTCTCCTTGCGTCTAGTATTTTCGAATACTAGTGATTTTAATTTGACACCTCTCCTCCTTTCCTGTAAAACAAATATATACCCGTACTTATTGACTATCCACCACGCCCGAAAGCACAGAAACTGTTATAATAGAAATGTAATTGAACCTTTTGTTTGGGGCTTACAGTGCACCTAACTTATAAGCTAGAACGTATAACGTATATCTACCCCCATGCCTCCACTATTTAATAACTTCACCACAAAAGCCAAAGAAGCGATACGTCGTTCGCATGAACTCGCTATAGAGCGCGGGCAAAATCAAGTCAATCCGCTACACCTTATGGCCGCCCTTCTCCTCCAGGAAGACTCGCTTGTTTTCGCTATTTTAGAGCGTCTCGAAGTGGATGTAGTACATCTTTCGGACAATATTATCGACGCGCTTGAAGTACCAGGATCAGGCAGCACCATGAGTCCATCTTTTCAAATGTATCTGACGCCAGAGCTAGCGCAGTCTCTTGAAAATGCCATGAAAGTTGCGCAGGACTTTCAAGACGAATTTATTTCGACGGAACATCTTTTTCTCTCACAACTTGATCAAACAGGTCCGATAAAGGAAGTTTTTTCTCGTTTTCGTATTGATAAAAATGAAGCGTACAAAGTGCTCGAAGAGCTACGCGCGCAAAATATTACAGAATCTGAAACGCCAAAGAAAAATAAGGCTCTCGCTAAGTTCACGAGAAACTTTACTGAAATGGCAAGGCTTGACAAACTTGACCCTGTCATCGGTCGCGATGCTGAGATCATGCGCCTCATGCAAATTCTTGCCCGTCGAACTAAAAATAATCCGCTACTCATCGGGGAAGCGGGTACCGGTAAGACTGCAGTCGTGGAGGGTCTTGCAATAAGGATGGCTCATGGTGACGTCCCTGAAAGCTTAAAAGATAAAGAGCTGGTGTCACTTGACCTTGGCATGCTCATCGCCGGCACAAAATTTAGAGGAGAATTCGAAGAGCGTCTTAAAGCTATCATGAAAGAGATAGAAAGAAGCGAAGGAAAAGTCATACTCTTCATCGACGAAATACATACGATAGTCGGTGCTGGCGCAGCAGAAGGCTCTGCTGATGCTGCCAATCTTCTCAAGCCCGCACTCTCACGCGGAGAACTACGCGCTATCGGTGCGACAACTATCAAAGAGTATCAAAAGCATATAGAAAAGGATCCAGCACTCGCGAGACGCTTCCAGCCCGTCTTTGTAGAAGAACCAAATGAAGAAGATACTATCGCAATACTGCGCGGTCTGAAAGAAAAGTATGAACTTTTTCACGGTGTACGTATTACGGATGACGCGCTCATTGCAAGTGTAAAGCTTTCCGTGCGCTATATCACGAACCGATTTCTTCCGGATAAAGCAATTGACCTCATCGACGAGGCAGCTTCATCGCATCGTATCGCGCTTGAAAATAAGCCACCAATACTTGAAGATGCACATCGTAAAATAATGCGTCTTGAGATAGAAAAGGAAGCGCTGACCAAGGAAATCATGGCTCATACGAGCGACGATGACACAACTACCGAGATGCGCATAGCAAAAATAGTAGAAGAAATCGCGAATATCAAAGAAAGAACGAGAGAGCTTGAAGTAAAGTGGACCAATGAGAAGAAATTACTTGGCGAAATGAGTACCATCAAAAAGTCTCTTGAGTCGCTACGACTTGAAGCTGAAAATGCTGAAATGAAGGCGGATTTATCACTTGCAGCCGAGATACGCTATGGTCGTATTCCAGAGCTTGAGAAAGATCTCAAAGCGCGTGTTGAGAAACTTGGAAAAGTGCAAAAGTCTCGTCGTGTTCTTAAAGAAGAAATCGGCGAGGAGGATATTGCGACAGTTGTGGCACGGTGGACAGGCATACCCGTTACCAAAATGCTCGAGGAAGAAGAAGAAAAGCTCACCAAGATGGAAGATTTTCTTTCAGAAAGAGTTGTTGGTCAAAAAGAAGCGATAATAAAAATATCCGACGCCATACGAAGATCGCGTGCTGGTATCAATGACCCGAATAAGCCGATAGGATCTTTTATGTTTTTAGGTCCAACCGGTGTTGGTAAAACAGAGCTTACCAAAGCGCTCGCTTCTTTTATGTTCAATGATGAGGCAGCGCTTATCAAAGTTGATATGAGCGAATATATGGAAAAGCATAGTATTTCAAAGTTACTCGGCTCACCTCCCGGATACGTTGGTCATGAAGAGTCGGGACAACTCACTGAAGCAGTGAGGCATAGGCCGTACGCCGTGATACTTTTTGATGAAGTTGAGAAAGCTCACCCTGAGGTATTTAATGTGCTCCTTCAAGTTTTAGACGAAGGAAAACTCACCGATAGTAAGGGGCGTGTCGCGAACTTCAAGAACACTATCATCGTTATGACTTCAAATATCGGTAGTCAGCATATACAAAAAATGGAGCAAATCGGATTTGCAAGTGATACGAGCAGTACAACTGAGTATGAGAAGGTTAAGGGTCGTGTTATGGATTCACTGAAAGAGTTCTTCAAGCCTGAGTTCATTAATAGACTTGACGAAGTACTTATCTTCGATATTCTCACGAAAGACGAGGTTAAAAGAATTGTTGACCTTCAGCTTACTATTGTCGGCAAGCGTCTTCTTGAGAAGCATATACACTTCGAAGTGTCTGATGAAGCAAAAGAGTATATCGCCGAAAAATCTTATGACGCTCATTACGGCGCGAGGCCAGTGAAAAGATTTATACAAAATAGTATTTTGAACAAAGTTGCAAGCCTGATGCTTCTTCGTAAATTTATGAAAGGGGGTATCGCAAGTGTGACCCTTTTTAAAGGCGAGCTCACTATCGAAGCGAAGAAGCCAAAGAAAATACCAAGTCCACTTTCGGCAGAGATGCAAAGTAAAGTAAAATAAAAAGCTAGCTGAGTATATAGATTAGTTTTACGTTATAGGTACTAAGCTCTATGTTAAGCACAAAAAAGTGAGGTCGTAAGACCTCACTTTTTTATTTTCTCACTTATTAGTGAGAATGAAACAGCCATCATCTTGTCTTAAGCATAAAAAAATGATAGTATTTTACGTACATGCGTAGGTGGTGGAGTGGTCAATCACAATAGACTGTAAATCTATCGCCCTTCGGGCTTCGCTGGTTCAAATCCAGCCCTACGCACAGAAATAAAATAAACACTCCAGATTGGAGTGTTTATTTTATTTCTGAGCGTCGTGAGAAAGCCAACTGCTTGGCTTTCGTCAGGGCGAGAAAAGCGGAGTCTTATCGAGCGAACACGCGAGATGGCGAGCTGGGGTCGAGAAATTTTGCTATATAGCTCCCAATATCAGCTACTTTGTTAAACTACCCATACACCACATAGTTAAAACGGTGTTCAAACGTATGAATAGTAAAAAGTGTGTATTT
>JAYVAE010000053.1:0-5157 GCA_043751115.1 bacterium
AAAAGCGTCGCATTAGCATCCGGAAGTGTATAGGTTCTCGCGAGCGTCATACCCGTGAAGGAGGTTGAGGCGTTACCGGTGCCACCGTTTGCGGAAGAAATAATAGAGAGATTGGTAAGGAGTGTCGCATTAGCGTCAGGAAGTGTATATGTACGAAGTGCAGTTGGGGTATTAAATTGTATGAAACCGTCCCCTACTTCTGTCCAAGGGTGTCCCGGATTAGGGGTTGCGGCAGAAGAAACATTTATAATTAGAAAAAGCACTCCAAGAAGCAACGCGACATTGGTGAGACGAGAAGAGGAAATTTCTTTTAGTTTTATTATTTTTTTAAAGTTTTCTTTTAGGCTCATTACAGTAGGTGTTAGTTATTTGTGAGTATACTATAATGCAGAGCTCTCACCAGTGAAGAACGCTCATATTTTTGTCTCTTTCTTCATTTTCTTTTTAACACAGTACTGACCGTCACTGACTATCTCTACTTTCTAAAACTTTCTGAGGAAAGTCAGAAACATCTTTTTCTTCATCTTCTTTTTCATTTTTTCTTATGAAAACATTACTTTTTACCGTTGTCGTACTAACTTCACTTTCTTTAATGCCTTCTCCTTCATTAGAGAGAGCAATACTGGTCTTTAAATCTTCTTTTATATTTTTGATATGTATGCTTTCTTTACTATCTACGCTTGGGGAAATGGTCACAAATGAAAGTGCTATAAAGTTTTCACCTTCTAAGCACTCTGTAAATGTTTTTGTCCCACACCAGTCTACATCATTATTCAAAACAAGAGCGTACGATCCGTATTCTGGAATACTTGCATTTGGATCAAAAAATGATTCATTAACAGATTGTACTTGTGTCATCATGACGAGAGCTCTCGTATCTAAATTATAAACAGCAAGACCTGCTTCCTCGCTTGCAATCATGACAATATGAGACGCTTCACCCTTTTCACCTTTGGACGAAACAGTAAGCTTCTTTCCCGTATTTTCAATATAGGATAGAGTATACTCACGTCCCATAACAATATCCTTTTCATATTGTATAACTACTGCCATACCATCAACATAGAAATCATGTTTTTCGTCTACTGTGTCTAAACTTTTTATCCTCACCTGAAGTTTACTTATTTCAGACCATGAGGAAAAGTCACTGAGCGTTATACTCATTGTTTTAGTATTATCTTTCCCCAGCGTCGCAAGAATCTTCCATTCTTCTCCCCCCAACGAGTATGCAACCTCATAAAGTGCATTCTCGGTACTTGTCGAAGTATTATTACTTATATTTTCTTGTGAAATAACATTTTTTATACTTGAAAGTATACTGCTTGATTCTTGATCAAAAAATGAGCCTTCAAGAAAAGATTTAATACCAATCGGGGCGCTTAGATCTTCATTTGCTATTTCTTTCTCTGCAACGCTATCTGCTTTCTTGATCTCGGGGGAAGGATTTGCAGCTTCTTGAGGCACTGTTTCGCTTTTTGGTGCTAGACTTTCACCTGAGCCTGGAGACATTTCTTGGGAAGTAGCTTCCATTTTTTGAGCACCTGTCAATACTGAAGTTTCCCCTGCGGGCTCAGTTTTTCTTTCTTCATTAGAAATTGACGGGCTAGTACTTACTGCAGGTTCCTCACCTTCTCCACGTTCCTCAGCATATGCTTTTTTGATAAAATGTAATGCGAACGGTGTTATTTTTTGAAGTACTGATTGAGGTTTTTCTTCAGTGTTATTACTCTCAATTGTCTCGCTCGTCCCATTTGTACTGTTTGCTTTCGTTTCTACACTTTCTGGAGCAGTAGTCTTGTTTTCTTCTCTCTTATTACTAACATCAGCTTTGACATCAGTCGCATTGTCAGGAGTAACCGCCTTACTATTAAGCGTTGACTCCGGCGCTATTTGCGTACTTTCTTCTGTAGAAGAAGCAGCTCCAGTTTCCTCTAATATTGGTGTCCCTTTTGCATCGAGGACTTCTAAAAATGTAGCGCCTGTTTCATTTATTTCATTTTTTATAAGCGTTTGAGTGTTTTCTTTTGAATGAAGAAACAGAGTGAGTACGACGTTTTTTGGTGTTGTATGATCAAGAACTTTGCCATCAAAATTTCCACAATAAAGCTCGGCGCTTTTATCATTCCTCAAATACGCAGAATTTTCTTTATCAAAAGACGAGGAGTCACTATCAATTTTTGTTTGAGGCTTTCCTTCTGAAAGCTCGACTGCATCAAATCCCCCCAGACATGCCTTCGGATAAAAGACTGTCGATTCCGCCTGTAATAGTGGAGCTTTTCCAGAATAAAGTATGATGGAGGTAACTAGTAGTGTTGTAATTGTAACTCGAGAAAATAGAAGCGACTCTGCCCTCGCGAAAAGAAATGATTTGCGGTCTCGTAGAACCACGACTGGATTTCCTCTTTCCCTTCTAATATCTTGTCCTATTTTGGAATTTTTTGTGTGTTCTGGTATAACCATCATATATATTCATGAATCAAAAACATCTTTTGCGAAGAAAAGAAGTGCATAAACTCATAGTATCATGTCAGTTACTCTCTTTTTAAAGATATGCACAGCGCACTCAGGTAGTTCTATAAATGAATCTCCCCGTAGTAGAGCTACTCCCTCGCCACTCCGTGTTGCATCGGCGGGGTATCTAGGTGCTCCGCACTAGAACCATGTTGGGAAACCAACGGCTTCCCAAACCCTTCCTCATCGGAGTCCTCGTAGCAGAGCTACGAGATATTAAGCGAGAATAAAAATTGAAGTATGTTATTTATATTTTTCTGTAAAAATGCTTTCTTATTCAGACTTTATTTCTCCGGGAAAATTTTTGATTGGAAGCAGCTCTCTAAAGCCTGATCCAAAATCAAAGTAAGTAAACATTTGATACAGTAGCGCCGAAAGTATGACAAAAACGATACCTGATCCAATTGCGATACCGACACCTTGAATAATTCCGCGTGTAAAAGTTTGAGAATAAGAAAAAATGTGACTGATACGCTTGCTTAATTTTTCAATACTTTGCCTGAGCTCTTCATATTCTTCTCTTATTTCTTCTCTAATACTTTCTTGTACGACTATAGCATCGTAATTGTCTTTAGTTTCTTCCATGGTTTCTAGTATATACCTTACTTTGAAGTTTATAAAAGTTTATAGGATAAATACTACTTATGGTACCCCTGCCGTGAATTCTGTTATACTTATCACCAAGTCTTTGTAAAAGGAAATCCTGTGAACATTATCCTCCTTACCAAAAAGTTGTTCTTTTGCATTTTGGGATGTATCTTTTTTGCTATTGGCCTCATAGGCACGTGGACGCCACTCCTCCCCCACACGCCTTTTTTCTTGCTCTCCGTCAGTTGTTTTGCACTTGGGTCTAAACGCTTGCACGATTGGATTCTCTCAAATAGATTAACCGGACCAAGCATTAGAGATTGGCAAGAGCATAGAAGAATTAGAAAGAAAACAAAGATTTTTGCGATGATTTCTATAATGCTCTCTTTTGGTTACTCTATCTTTGCCGTCGAGCAGTCTTGGCAAAAAGCAATGCTTATCTTTATCGGTACGCTAGTGTCTACGTTCATACTCACGAGAAAGAGTGAGTGAGTATGAAAACTTGCAGGTCGCCCCGACATCCGTCAGGGCGATTTTGTCCTTTTATCTTAAAAAGAAGCAAAGAAGCTTTTTGTGTCTAGAACACTGACGATATCTATATATTGAACTATTCTGTGAATACTTTGTTAAAAAAAATTTTAATTGTTTGCATGTGGTAACTTTTTACCACCATATTTTGCATGCTTTGAATGTGGGCATTATCACAAGTTCTCAAAGAAGGAATAATCGTAAGATGCTTCAAGTAGTCTTTGTCTATGTGTTTATCCTTATAAATCGAATGTGAACTAACTGTGTGGTTATTTTTCATGTGCTCCGCGGGTAGGAGTTTCGGTCGCTACACGACCAGTAACCAAATTGGCTAGATTTTTCGCAAGCTCAAATGTTTGTTGCTAGTCCTGCAATACCTCCAGTATTGTATCTGCGTTGCCACAGGCTGAGGCTTTGACGTGAGACCACAAGCTCCTCATCAACATCCTTCACTGCTTTTCCTTTTTTAAGGTTGATAAGTGCACGGAGTTTCAGTATATTTCAAAATGTTTTTACCAATCATGTCATCAAAAACCAACCCGAGATTTCGCATAAACTCCCACCCAGCATTTCCCAGAAGTCGCTGATCGTTTTGAAGCCCCAACACATATGCAAAACAGTTGTAATTCCGTTCTTCCTCTGGCGGTGGCGCGATTATTTCAAGCTCGGACGGAATCTGTGTCCGAGTATTTTTTACAAATAATTCTGTCCGCCACCAATTTCCTTCGTTTTCAGGAGAAACAAGTTTTCCAAGTTTTCGTCTCAATTCTACATTGCCATTCATATTTTATTTTGGAACGTGCTTAAACTTCGGCAATTTGTCGTGTAGCTGACAATAGCTTCCCTTGTCTTTTGCAAAAATATGAAATCCTTTTCTTGTCCTGAAGTCGTCAATCAACCCAGCGAGGGTATAAATATTCTTACTTGCCTTGTATTCCCAAAGGACTAGCGAGCCACATTTTTTACAGAACCCTCGTCTAACTTTTAGCGAAGACTTATACCAGCGAATGTTTTTGTCGCCAGTTATTACCAAAAATGCTTTCGGCGCACCAACAAATGCTCCAAACAAGCCATAATTTTTTGACACTGTGAACAATGACAAAAACACACGCCCTCGAGAGAAGATTTTTAATTGTCAGTTTTACAGATCCACACAAACACGAGCCTTTATAGATTTTCTTTTTCATAAGTGACTTCGCATTTTTGTATCAGTTCCAGTGCTTCTTTTTTACCTAAAAATCTGCCAAGAACTTTATTGTTTCCCGGAATGTGCGAGAAGACTTTCGCGCTAAAATCCCGAAAAATCTCCTCAGTTTTAGGGTTGATAGTCTAGCTGCCCCCGACCTGCACGGCGAGAATTTTATGGTCTTCCTCGCCGTTCTCAATTTCCGCTCGAAAAAGGTTCGCACAAAGTGTATAATTACAGCACCAATAAGGAACTCAAAGGTCTTAAAGGAACGGCGAAGTGGTCGGCGGGAAGCGCCGACCATGGAATCTGGTGAAAACCAGAGTCCAACATTAGTCACGCTT
>JAYVAE010000054.1:0-5079 GCA_043751115.1 bacterium
AAAATACACACTTTTTACTATTCATACGTTTGAACACCGTTTTAACTATGTGGTGTATGGGTAGTTTAACAAAGTAGCTGATATTGGGAGCTATATAGCTTTAATTTCATGGTTTTTCTCCAAAAGTCTATTTTTATTATATAAGATTAGTCTACTTTTGTCAAATCTTGCTGCTCCTTTAGCAAAGTGGCAAGCGTTTGGTCGAGAGAGTTGATAAATGTTTTGATATCTAACTCTTTTCTATTTTCAATATTATCATAATCTATTGCAACTGGAATATTGACTGTCACGTAACTATTACCGAAATCGATTAAGTAGAAGTTGCCATCATTATCAAGCATAATGTTTCGTGGATGTATATCACCATGAATAATACCAGCCGAATGAATTTTCTCAAGATCTCTTTTCAAACAGGTCCGAAGATTTTTATCTTTAAGACGTTCAATAACTTTTTCTAGCGTCATAGCGGGGATACGCTCTGCACGTTTTGACGGTGCCTCAGTAAGTTCAGTTAAAGTAACCCCAGTGATTTTTTCCATAGTGAAAAAGTTTTTTGTTTGTTCTATATTCTTTGCAATTCCATGCACTTGCGGCGTTCTTAAAGCTTCTGCATTCTTTGTTGCAGAGTTTGCAGCGTGTAATATAATAAATTCTTCTTCTATGGTAGTGCGCTGCATTTGTGAATTATAGAGAAACTTAATGCAGTAACCCCCTGCATTGGGCGCCTCAAAAACATGCGCAGCATTTCCTCTACCTAAAAATAAATTACTATCATAACGTGCTGCACTTAAAGTTGTAATAGTCCTAAGTAATTCTTCTTTGTGAGGCTCTTCTCCATTTATTTCCCAAGTATTCGCACGCTTCTCAATGAGGTTTGTGAGTTCTACGTAGCAATCAAGTATGCTTCCGTTTTTTGCAGACACCTTCTTTTTTGTTTTTTGTATTAGTTCTTTTGGAAGATGAATCTCGTAGTACTCAAAGAGTTCTTCATCCTCAATAAGAAGCTTTTCTTGTTTTAATGTATCGAAACTTACATCATCACCAAAATGTAGCTTTACTACTTTTTGCACCGCTTCTGGAAGAAAGTCTAATGAATTCATTTCAAATGTCTCAGTTGTGTTGGGTGAAAAAGTTATGTGAGAAGACGTCATAGAGTATGTGCACGAGTATATCTATGAGTAGGGCATAGTGCAAATGTAAAAAAACCGCCGATGAGGGCGGCTTTTGCTTTGCCCCGTGAGAGGTTTAGCGTTTTGTGTTTTCTTGCACAGCGGGTCTACTTTCCCAGCGACATGCCACCTCCCCAAAAGAGGTGAGCGAGTACTGCTTTGGAGTAACTCTTTTCGCAAAAAGCAGTTTCTCAAGGTGATTGAGCGCCCTGTCTTGTGCCGTGGCGGTAAGCGCTTGCGGTGACTGGATCACTCCTTTCCTGTGCTTAGAGTTTTCTAGGCTCATGAGGTCAAAGCTTCTTGCTGAGCGCGCGCTTGGTGATATTGCACCAAGTCTTTCCAGAAATTCATCATTCCAACGAGCACATGGTGGGCAATTTCTGTCGTCAAGTCTTCGCTCACACCCAGCTGGCCATCTTGGAATGTTGTGTGCTTTCTGGCCAGGCGATAGTACGCCTTGAGCCGGATAAGCCTTCGGTGGTTCATGTTTATCTCTTTCTAGTTGTTGCCCTAAGTCGGGGCAGTTGTGGGAAAACAAAAACCTCTATCGGTTTAGGGTCATATGCCCTATGCCGTGAGGATATCTTTATAGTAGCACTCTTTTTATAAAATGTCCATCTTCTTTATTTTCTCACGCGTTAAGAGCAAAGCCTTCAAAAAGAGATGAGAAAGATATTGCAGAGAGATTGTAGAGAGAGTGAGCGCGCTGCCTGTAATCCCACTTGTAATCTTTGGAGACTCATAACTTTGCTTCCAGTTAGCAAAATGTAACTACAAAAACAAGAACTTTTATTCTGTCTTGAGCTGCCTTACTTACTATAGTATGCTAAGACTCATTATGAAGAAAAAGCAATCGAGCATATTAAAGAAAGGCGGAACGATAAGTAAAGAAACAGCAAAGAAAATAAGTAAGAAAGTCGGGATAGAAAATGGAGTAAAGAAGGAAGGAGGGAAAGTACTCCCAGATCATCACTTTAAAAAAGTAAAAGTAAAAAGAGGGTTAGATGGACTGGGTCTCTTTGCTGAAGAGCCTATCAAGAAAGGAGATCTCATTATTGAATACATTGGAAATATTTTAAATAAAGAAGAAGCCGAAGCGATAAAAGGGGGCATGTATCTCTTTGAAGTGATGAGGAATAAGACTATAGATGGCTCAGTGAGATGGAATATTGCTCGCTATTGTAATCATTCATGTGAAGGTAACGCTGAGAGTGAGATAAAAAAGGGGAGAGTGTTTATAAAAGCGATAAAAAATATAAAAGAAGGGGAAGAGATAGTGTATGACTATGGCGAAGAGTTTGTGAAAGAGTTTATCGCAGAGAAAGGGTGTCGTTGTGCCTCAAAGAAACATAGTTATGGCGCCAAAGGATTTACAAGCGAAGAAAATAGAGAAGACAAAAGTAAAGAACAAGTGAGCGAAGTCCTGAAAGGGAAAGTGTCAGTATAAAAAAATATGAAAAGAGCATCTCTGTAACTCTGAGGTGCTCTTTTTTGGAAGACATTAAAGTCCTTATTTGTTCGACATGTTCTTGCTGTCATCCTTGGGCGAACTTGTAACCAAGTGAGAACTAAGAATCCAGGTATACGAATCCTTATATTTGATGTTATCCCTGAGCTTAAAACGATGAGTGAGGGCGCGCTTGTTTTGGATGCCGTCTTGGACGCTGTCCGGATTGATATCTAGTATGTCCGAGCGCTCCGAGAGGTCTTTTCTTTTAAAAGTCTGTTTTCCTAAAACAGAATAATTACTCGAGAAGCTTGATCCAAGACATTCGCTTGCTAGCTCAGCTTCGAAGATGTAAAAATTGAGCACAGTTTTTACCAAAGCTTCCAACTTCCTCACGTCCCAAGATAACAGGGAGTGTATTCACGACTATGTTATCTGCGATGCAAAATAATGACCAACGGGAATATCTTTTGACTCGAAACGTCTTCTTGCGTGAGTTTCTCCAAACAAACTTTTGTATGTATAGAATGCAATCCTTAACTTAGAAACTTTCTCTTTGACTGACTCACGGAGAGTGACGACTCGAGTGTGAGATGACTTTTTAGCAAAAAAGTACATCGGTCAGTCAGAGAGAAAGTTTGAAAAGAAAAAAACATAAAATATTGAGCACCATATTTTTTTGTCTGCAGGAGTATGACGATACAAATAAAATAAGAAAGACGTAGATTTACACATAAAATTTATTTGTAGGTATCTTTTTAAAAAAGAAATATAAGTGAAAGGGTTTCTGATAAAAGTAAGTCTGACTTTAAAAAACCTTTCTTTGTATACTTTTTTTTCTCTCTTTTTGCAAATGCTTTGCATTTGCAAAAAGAGAGAAAAAGAGTTTGAAAGTTATCCACAAATAAATTTTTTTTTTGCTTGTCCCATCACGTAGAGATGTCATACTTGTAAGTAGAGAGTTTGTGATGTGTAAAAGTCGTCATCATTAACTAAGCTCTCTTATTTATATAAAAATAAAAAATAAAACTATGGCAGTAAAAAAAGTAGCAAAGAAAGCGGTAAAGAAGGTTGCAAAGAAAGCGGTCAAGAAAGTCGCTAAGAAGGCAGTCAAGAAGGTTGCAAAGAAAGCAGTAAAAAAGGCAAAGTAGTTCTACCTTGTTTCTCAAAATGTTTCTACAAAAAACGTATCATTCCCACGATACGTTTTTTGTTTTGCCATACTGTGTCTCACAACTTGAATACTTTGCAAAAGTCTACATATCATATCGCTATAGTTTCTCTGTACGCCGTCCTTTGCGTGTATATTTTCTTTTTTACTGAATTGTTACAAAGCTATTTTACTTTTAGCTTCAAAGATTTAGCACTGCTCCCGCTCTTTATTGCGAGCGCCCTTATACCATCCCCAACTAACCTCTTCCCTTAATTTCCACAATTGATACACTGTAACTATGTATACAATTGATATACCAACATTAAAACATCACTTACGAATAACAAGTAGCCCGTCTGAGAAAGTTCGTGTACGAGCAATCATTAAAATAGGTGAACACAAACAGATACAAGACATCGCGGAAGAGTTACTGGTATCAAGAAGAAGTATTAGCACCTGGAATCAGAGATTTACTCAGCAAGGAATCGTTGGGCTGAAAGATAACAATGGCGGAAGAAAAGAAGGTAACCCTAAATGGGATACAGAAATATTTGATAAACTGATCGAAGAAATAGACAAGCAAAAAGAGTACTGGTCTCTACCAAAAATGATGAGATGGATAGAAGAAAGCTTCAAAAAAGAAGTACCAGAACAAACTATTTGGTATCAATTAGACAAGCGAGGATATTCATATAAATCCTCACGACCACACCCATATCTAGGTAACAAAGAGAAGCAAGAAAGCTTCAAAAAAGGGGCTTGGATAAAATCATAACATCGGCAGTACTCTATTTTTCTGATGAAATGAGATATGGAATGATGTCTAACTTTAGGCGTAGTTGGTCAAAAGTCGGAGACAGATCAGTTCTTCCTCAGAAACAAGCATTTACAAATGGTTATTTGTTTACTGCAATCAATCCGATGAGCGGAGACAGTTTCCACTTACTCGGGTTTGATGATATGAGCACAGAGATAGAGTATCTCTTTCTGACAGAACTCAAAAAGAAACATCCTAATGAACATGTTGTTATCGTGATTGACAATGCGCCCTGCCACAAACCAAAAATACTTCACAGCATAGATGGACTAACTCTCATCTATCTTCCTCCCTACTCCCCGGAACTTAATCCAGTAGAAAGGTTCTTTGAAGAAATGAGGAGGAGTACTGCCAATGAACTATTTACAACACTTAATGACATTGAAAATAGAATAACAGATGCAATCAACGGATGGTCAAAACAAAGTTTAATAAATCTTTGTTGCTATGATTGGATTAGGAGACAGTGGGAAGAGGTTAATTAGGGATGGTA
>JAYVAE010000055.1:0-20852 GCA_043751115.1 bacterium
TGTGAGCGGAAATTATCAACGAGCCGTCAAATGATTATACTGGCTTTCGTTTCTCTGTTGTTGAGGAGAAGGGAAAGATAGTGGATGGGTTCTTAGAAGAAAATGAGCCGTACGGCTCATTTTCTTTTTATAAGAATTTTGCAACCCATTACACCACTTGTTGGAAAAGAGTCTTTGATAACGATTTGCTCATGCACCTCAAGCAATTTTTTTGGACACCGCTTGGACTGTGGTACTATATTAAGTATATGAACTCAACAAATTTCAATACTCATATTGTGGGGAGGGCTGGTTCTGGTAAAACCTTTTTTATTTCAAATCAAGCGTCAGCTCTTCTTAAAGAAGGGAAAAAGGTACTTTTCATTGATTATTACAAAGTAGACACTTTCCCTGAAGCTCCAAGTTTAGTTATTAACCACCTTGTCACTTTTGGAAATGACTTTGATAATTTTAAATATGAAGATCTTGAGAAGATGCTTAAAGACTTCTTACAAAAAAATAGTAGCGCTAAAATAATAATATCTGTTCCCGAGATTGGGGATGAAAGAGCACGGCGCATCTGTGATCTCTTGACGGATTACATTTTAAATAATCAAGAATTTTTCGCTGATTATTTTATCTTTATAGACGAGATTTTTAGATTCAATCCTGTAAAAATACAACAGCTTTTGTCGGAGTCAAAAAATAATCATATTTCATATACTTTTGTCTATCAATACTTAGAACAGTTTTCAAAAGAGGTGACTGATAAGTGGTTAAATACGTGCAAAAATATAATATTTAGTATTTCTCCTGACGACAGTGCTTATATTGCCGGTGCGTATGGATTAGATCCTGACTCGTTGCATAGCCTTAAACAGTATGAGTATAAGGAGCTTGGGCCACTAGACAGTAACCACTAGATGAAAATTCTAGCAATTGCAGATAGGGCGCCAAAAGAAAGCATACGCGCTATCTTAGAAAGAGAATCAAATGTTGATCTAGTTTGCACGCTTGGTGACCTTGATTACTTTTCATTGTTAGAATTAAAAGATATACAGGATATTCCAAAAATTGGAGTGTATGGTAATCACTGTTCAGGAAGTTACTTTGACGAGCTTGGTATTAAAAATATGCATTTGAGTACCTTTGAGCATAAAGGCCTCATCTTTGGCGGCTTTGAAGGTTCGGTGAGGTATAAAAGTGATCCACAGGCCCCAATGTATACACAAGAAGAAGCTTCTCAAATGCTTGCCACTTTCCCACGAGTTGATGTTATGCTCTGCCACTCTCCACCGTACGGCATTAATGATGAGCCAGAAGAGATTGCTCATCAAGGGTTTAAAGGGCTACGAGAATATATAGAAAAGTATAAACCAAAGTATTTATTGCATGGGCATACTTATCCAACTGAAAAAAATCTAGTGACAGAATATCAAGGAACCAAAATTGTTTATGTATTTTCAGATAAAGTTGTGGAATTATAGTATGCAATTAAATGAAAAAAGTTTTCCAGAAAAGATAATGGTAACAGGGCAAGAGATTGATATATCTCATCTTACCGAAACGCAAAAAGAATTTTACAGAGAACTTTTGAATGAGGTTTTTGCTTTATATGAAAAGAGTGGAAAGGAGAGAATCATTATAGGCTTTACAGGGCCGAGCGGTTCAGGGAAGTCGGTACTTACTGAGATACTAAAAGTGCTTGCCGCCCATTTCTCGCGGGCTCCCATTGTCACTCTCGGCATTGATGCTTATAGTTACACTAATGAGTATCTCTCGCATGAACAAGATATTGACGGAGTGCTTCTTTTAGATCATAAAGGACGTTTTGATACCTATGATATTTCAAAACTGAGGCGCGACCTCTCCTCCTTTCTAATGGGAGAGGAATGCTCACTTCCTGAATATTCGCGTGTCTTGCATGACCCAGTGGAAGGTGCCATAAAGGCGGGCGGTGGTCCCGCAATCTTGCTTCTTGAGGGAATATGGCTACTTCGAGATGAAGATGGGTGGAAAGAAGTAAAAAAGTACTTAGAGTTTAGTTACTTTGTCCGTATTGATAAAGAAAGAGCAAAAGAATTAGTTCTTAAAAGGCATGTGCGTGGAGGTCGCACAGAAGAGGAGGCACTTCGTCACTATGAAAGGTCAGATGCAGTAAATTTTGATAGTATTATGGCCACAGAAAAGAGGGCAGATAAAAGTATCCCAAGTTTTACGCAACTGTAAGGGTAAATCTCAAAAATGATATACTGGACCAACTATGGAAGAAATCGACCGGGAAATTGGAGAAATTGAAGGAAGGATGAATGAGGCAGATTTCTGGACTAATAAAGAAAGCGCTCAGGAAGCCGTAAAACGCCTCAAGGAGCTTAAAATTAAGAAAGAAGGGGGAAACAGCATGGATGCTGGAAACGCTATACTTAGCGTCATTTGTGGCGCAGGAGGGGACGATAGCGAGGATTTCGCCCTTATGCTCCTTTTTATGTATGAAAAATACTTTGAGAGAAAAGGGTTTTTTGGAAGCACTCTTCACAAGCATACCAATGATCACGGGGGTATCAAAAATGTGACTCTTGAAGTGATAGGGAAAGGTGCATATGGATTCCTTAAAAATGAGTCCGGAGTGCATCGCTTGGTGCGTATTTCTCCCTTTAATGCTAAGGCAAAGAGGCACACTTCTTTTGCTCTTGTTGAAGTGCTTCCCGTACTCCCGTCACTTGTAAGGGGTGATATTCCTGAAGATGAACTACGCGTTGAGTTCGCGAGAGCGGGAGGTCCTGGTGGGCAAAATGTGAATAAGCGCGAGACTGCGGTGAGGGTCATACATATACCGACGGGTATCGCAGTACATGTGGCGACCGAGCGTGACCAAAGACAAAATAGAGATAAGGCACTCGAAATACTTTCAGCAAAATTATTTACTCTCGAAAAAGAAAAAAGAAAAGCAGAAGTTGAAGGAAGGCAAATTTCAAAGACGACAGAAGTAGAGTGGGGAAATCAAATCAGAAGCTACGTGCTTCATCCATACAAAATGGTGAAGGATCATAGGACGGAAGTAGAGACAAGTAATGTCGAGGCGGTGCTCGAGAAAGGGGAGATAGATGAATTTATACAAAAAGAAAATGAGATGTTTCCATAAAAAATCTCGACCTAATACAAAAAAATAGTTGTTACTTTTGCTAAGCTACCTTTCTAGTAAAGTGTATTTCTCATAAAACTTAAAAGCATGTTTAAAAAAATAGAAGAAAGTGTTCAGAATGTAATAGACTCGTTGTCCATTTACCTCTCACACATGTTGCACCCTTTTAATTTCCTGCACTTCTTCTAATTTGTGACCTTCAAGTGTAAGTTCCACATTCCACAGGATATATCCTTGTTTGGGACATTCTTTTGTTATTAAGCCAAGAAACCCTTTGTAGTTCCTAGAAGAGACTGTGTGTATCCCAATCTCTTGCTTACCGAAACACCACAAGGTAAAGGAGACATCTAGGCAATTTATTTCACCTATATACGATTTAAAGGTGAGTGTATATATCCAGTAACGGTCATTGATCTCTACACAAGAGAGATTGTCGGTATTACTATACTGAGCACACACGCTACGGAACTGATTATGAATGCGTTCTTTACAGTTGCGCAGTATCTTCCTTCGCCTCGGATCATCCACTCAGATCTTAAAATGTTGCCACTACAGTTTGCAAATCGTAGCTCGCTTGTTATGCTACAAAGTACAGAAAAGGTGTCTTAAATTTGGGGTGCCTTCCACCCGTTGACACTTGTAGAGAGTTGTATTACATTATTATAATATGTTTTCCATTAAAAAAACCATCTTCTACTCTCTATTGTTTAGTGTCGTCATGGAGTTTCAAATTAATGTCCTTATTAAAGATGCTCCCGCTAATATGATTGGAGTCATTTTTCTCTACTCAGTCTTAGGGGTCGTTATGTATTACACGTTTCCCTGGATTATGCGACGATTTAGCTCAGCACAACGAGGTTTTTGGACTTCATTGACTATCCATGGTCTCATTGGACTCGTTGCCATCGAGTGGAGTATCATGGGTAACACTCCGTGGAGTTCTGACCCATTCTTTTCTTTAATCGCTCAACTCGGCATGTTTGCTTGGTGGGGCACCATAGCTGCTATGCCATACATGCTCCAGCATCCAGCAGCAGCCATCTATAAAAAGAAACTCCTCTGGTACTACGGTGTATATGCACTCATTTCGACCGCCCTCGCTATACCATTTGGAATTCCCCCTGTGGTCTTGCTTGAGCCACCTGTTTATCTCAGCTTCTTCTACTTCTACTATCGATTCGCCCGCGCTCTTCCGTAGACCAAAAGCAGACACAGTTTTAACACCTATAAAAACCCACTCGTCATCAAAACATAATAGTCAGCTAGTGAGTTTTCTTTATCTAATTTTCTTCATTAGACCTCTTGCATATCCCTACAACTCATAATTATAAATACTCGCTATAAGATTAAATCTCAATCCGAGTCTCCTTCTTCTATTTCTGTATCGTTCACTCACTACCTTAAACTTTTTAATGCAACATAGAACATTCTCAACATATACTCTACGAGAAGAGATTTCGTGATTAGACAGCTTCTCTTCCTTTGTGAGTACTAGACCTTTCTTTTTCTTCTTTGGTATCTCAGAGTTTTGATGTACATGCTGTATTCCTGTGTATCCAGTATCTACGGGTTAATAAACATTTAGTGTTGGTATTTCTGTATTTGTCTTCTTCGCAAAAAACGAAAAACTAATACTTCTCTGTGTTGCGGTGGCGTACCTCTATGATGACGTAGTAGTGCTTTCATTGGGTTGTTCAAACCACCCTCAACATCATTCGTTGTTTTTGGTGTATTGGGTACAGATAGAAAGGTGGAAGGCACCCCAAATTTAAGACACCTTTTCTGTACTTTGTAGCATAACAAGCGAGCTACGATTTGCAAACTGTAGTGGCAACATTTTAAGAGCGGAATGAATACGATGTTTGTTGTAGTAGTTAATTTCCCACATACCCTCCAGCTCTGCTGGAGGTCCTTGTAGGAAAGTTTGAAAACCTCGGTTTTCAAGGTACCCTTGTATACATGAGTACTAAAGGCCATCACTGTGCTTACGATACCCACTATCACACAGTCTTTCCGGTGAAGTATCACAAAGCTTTGCTACGAGAAGAGGTGACTCTAGCAATTAAGGAAATTGCTAGAGGTATAGAAGAACGGTACGACATTGACATTGAACAAATTGGCTGTGATGAAGACCACATACACATTCTTGCCTCTTTTCATCCAAAAATTACCATCAGCCAATTTGTGCAGATGTTTAAAAGTATCACCGCAAAACAACTCTTCCTGCAATTTCCACAATTGCGGCGAGACCTCTGGGGAGGTGAGTTCTGGACTGATGGTTACTATGCTGCGACAATATCATAAAGGGGGAACTGGCAGAGAGTAGAGAACTATGTGAAGAATCAAGGAAAGACGGAGCAAAGCATTCAACTCCGACTATTCTAACGCTCATGTATTCGAACCATACCTTCCAGTTCTACTGGAGGGTGGTTGATTTTTGGAACACTACTTTTTTGTTGTGGCGTCGATGTGACTCACGTCGATCATAGTAACTTGTACAGTATTTGCCTCAGATGAGATCTTATTCACTTTCATGACATGCCCACTAAATACAACACTTTCTCCACTGTCAGCTATTTTATGTAGTTGGTTCCCGTCACTATCTGTTAGAATAAATTCAAAATTTTGTCTAAATACGCCATTGCTGATTATAGTTTTATGGTAGACACCAATAATTTTAATTGTAATACCTTCTATGTCCCTAGTCTCACCTTGTGCGATTTCAACTTTTACGCCTTCAGGTAGCTGAGTAATAGAGAGGGTTACAGAGTCAGCATTCCAGCCAACTTCCTTTGTTGTTATTATATAGTTGTCGAATACGAAAGGGGATTTTAATGTATCGCTTGAGTTAAAAACCTTAGTGATCCATTTATTTTTTCGTGTTGTTTCAAATGATAGATCTGCGAATGAGAGGTCTCCTCCTCTACGATTATCCTCAGTCATAAGTATCTTATGTCCTCCTCCCATGTTTGTGATTGAAAGGTCTCCCACTACAACAGTCTTTGTTTCTTTGATGGTGACTATTTGAGGTTTCCAAATTCCAAGGATGGTTTTTTCAGGTTGTTTTCGAGTGGTGTCGTTCATGTTATTTTGAATATTAGTATTAGCTATTACTGTAGTTGCATCTAGGATGGGGATTATCTTTACTGAAGTAACGAGCATTGCCTTCTGCTGTTTATAAAAATTCCATCCAGCAAAACATAAAGACCCAACAATTAACAGTAAAATACAATAAATGATAAAAGTCTTTATACTAGCGTTTAAAGGTGAAGCAGGGGCAGATGATAATTTTTCTATATTGCGTTCAGTTGACGTTGAGAGCATCGCTTGTTTTATGCTATGTGGTGAATTACTAATGTTAATCAATTACAGTAAATCTCTTGATTAAATAAGGAAAAGAGTAAGGTAGAAATACTACTTTATAACCTTGTTCTCCTTACCATAACATAGTATACAGGTTTCTATGAAATTCAGAAAAATATTTCAAGTTCAGATATGAGCAAAAGGGTCAGTCTTCAATTACTATTATTTTGGATTAGACAAAAATTTCCATAAAAAATAGGAATGTTTTAAGCGGTAATCCCATGGTCACCGCTCTTTCCTAATCGACCCTTTAGACATTTTTTTCGACATTTTTTCATTTTACCGAACAAGTAGTTCGCGAGAGGGATCTGCGCTTCCTTTGAAGAACTATTCCCGTCGTACAGGACATTCAACACGTTGACTACATCAGAGCTAACCCTTTTTCAAATCCAGTCTGCCAAACCACTTGCAAACGACTAGCCACCATCCTGATGGTAGTCAAATGCTATTGCATTCAATAGATTGAAAGGTGCGAAGATGAGTCTTTCCACAAGTTGAACTACTTCTACAAAAGCATGTGGTGGTCGTTCGAGTAAGTCTTCGTAGAAGACAATAGGTATGTTCTTCCAGTTATGGGCGACATGTTCACATGCGAATATGCGAAAGCTAAGAGACGTAGAACCTCCGTCAGTAAGGTGAAAAATAGCTTCTAATTTTTCCATCTGTTTTTCCACTTTCCCCCGATCAACATGTCGGAGTCTACACCATCTTATCTATTTCATGTGTCTTTATCAAAAAATAGAAAACCGCCCCTCTGGTAGTTGGCGGTTTTCTCTTATCGCTCTTTTAATTATTTCTTGTCGAAGGAAACAACTGGTAAAGAGTGACGTCTCTGTTTAAGGCGTGGCTTAGGAAGCGAACTTCTTTAGCCTTGGCCTTAGCTTTTTTGAAGCTCTCACAGTTACTTTGCTTTTTAGGGTTAGCTAATAATCAAAGTAACTGGATACTTAAGAGTGTATAGTGTATTGTGGTATACTTCAAGTGTATAATTATCCACAGCGCCCATGTCCTATATCACTAATATCTTTGAAGAAACAAAGCAAAACGACTATTTCCGCAAGGTGCTTTTTACCGGTGAAAAGTCGCAGCTTGTTGTTATGTCTTTAAAAGTAGAGGAAATCATCGATAAAGAAAAGCACGACTTTGTAGAGCAGATCATCTTTTTACTTAAAGGGGAATGTGTGGTAACGCTGAGCGGTACTGAAATCGTTATGAGAAAAGGGGACGTTGTTGTAGTCTCTCCCAAAACCTGGCATGAGGTAAAAAATACTGGCGCTGAAGAAGCATTACTCTACACAGTTTACTCGCCAGCAAATCATATACAAGGGAGAGTGCATAAAACGAAAGAGGAAGCAGTAGCAGACACAGAAGATGAAGAGTTTGGAGAAAGACCTCGCTAAAGAAAGAATAAAGCTTGTAGAGAGACTTCGTCTTTTTTCGAAAGAAAAAAGACGAGTTTTCCCTTGGCGTAAGAATCAGACCGCTTACCGCGTCCTTGTCTCTTAGCTGATGCTACAACAAACACAAGTAGGGAGAGTAGAAGAAAAGTATGAGCCTTTTCTTAAAAAATATTCTAGCCTTGCAAAAGTGAGGAAGGCAAGCCTTACCTCGCTACTTCTCTCATGGAAAGGATTAGGTTATATGCGAAGAGTAAAAGCGCTCAAAAGCATTGCAAATCAAACAAAATCAAACACTTATTATTTCCAAAACCAAGGATGGACTACTCGCTCTTCCTGGTATATGAGAGTACACAAGCGGAGCGATAGTGGCTTTTACGTATAACGAATTTACTCCTCTTGTAGAGACTAATGTGAGAACAGTGCTCTGTTATCATTTTTGTAAAAAAGATGACGGACAATGCTTTGGAGACATGGAGTATAAGAATATTTTGACAACTATTTTTAAAGAGACAAAGTTATCGCCACGAAATTTCTACGAAGATTTGATGGATTATGGCTCCTTCTCAAAGAAGGAAGGAGTAAAAGAAGAGGTAAAGCTATGAGCAAGAAAGAAAATAGACGTTTGCAAAGTGAAGATCAAGCAAAAAAAATTCAAAGGATAGAGGCGCGAGCATCGAGCAAAGCTTCCTTATCTTATTGCAGAGAAAAAAGAAATCCCAAAAATCCTAAAGAGAGATGCTCGTACTGAAAGCGTGCTTCTAGAACTTCTCACAGAGAAGTTCATCGAAAAAACTTCTAAAGGATATGTGATTGCTCCTTAAGAGAAAGCTCGCTGAGTAGTTTGGCTTTTTCAAGCTTAGTGAGCTCCCTCAGCATGCCTTCCTTAGTAGTACTAGAACCAAAAAAAAGTATTTTTGTTCGAACAAGTTTCATTATTGTTAAGTTAAGCGCGTTTAACATGCGCCTTATTTCATGCTTTTTTCCTTCTGTGAGAGTGATAACAATTTTATTTGTCTCAGGGAAAAGTGTTACTTTCTCTGCTGGCTTATAGGCAGCTTCTTGCGTTCTGATACCCGCCATAAGTAGCCTTTCTACTCTTGGAGTGGGCTTTTCCCTCACGGTGACAGTATATTCTTTTTTATGAGCGTGACGCGGATGAAGGAGCTGCTCTGTTACGCGAAAATCATTGGTGTACAAAATGAGTCCTTCGCTCTCTTTGTCGAGCCTTCCAACAGGGTCAAGCTCAACGCCCTTTTCTTTTTTAGGAAGCACAATTTCTCCGCGCGGTTTATTGTAAAGAAAATAGTAACAAGGATTTTCATCTCCGAGTATAGTGATAGCGTCACCATTTTTTACTTTAACTCCTGGTGCTACATGATGACCATTGACCGCTATCATTTTTTTTTCCATGAGCTTATCTGCCTCGCGCCTCGAACAGATACCAGTTTGCGCTAGATATTTGTTAAGTCTCACTTCTTTGTCTGTAAATATAATATGTCTTTTCATGTTTTGTTATAAATTATGATGTCTTTCTGTTTTCATTTGTACGAGAGAGTAAAGTGCTGAGAACATGCCGATGCCGAGTAAGATAAAAATGAGTCCTTCATGAAAGAAGAGAAGGGGGGAAATGAGAAAGAGAAAAGTAGGGACAAAAAACCCTGCCGTGGTATTAATATTCGAAAAAAGACTTGCCATAGCTGGGTCATTCCTCGATATTTTTTTGTAATAGTAGGTGTAAGACATAGTCTCCACAAGCGCTGCGCCAATACGAGAGATAAAGAGAATTATGATAATAAGTAATAAAGAAGTTATAACAAAGGCACCCAGAATAAAGGACGTGATTCCAAGAATGGAAAGTCCGACTATCATAAACTCTTTTTCATCATATTTTGTATCTGCTAAGTATCCAAGTTCATAGGGAAGTAGCACAAGAGGAATAAGAGTAATAGGAATAATCACCGTAAGATAGACGACAAGGGGAATGCCCAGCATTTTTGTAATATAAAGAGGCATGTAAATAACCATGACTGTGTAAAATGAGTGAAGCGCGCACTGAGCAAGTACTGGCGCTTGCAAATTTTTATGTCGCATTACTTTTCTGAATGCCTGGAAAAGATTATGACTCTCATAAGACGAGTCGCGCATTTCTTTGAGATAATGATGAAGCAAATAGAAACAAGGAAGTAGTATTGCTGAGGTAACAAAATAGAGCATCATATAGTTGCTGTCATCTCCGCCTTTAAGTATGAGTCCGCCCATAAGAGGTGAAACCATTATCCCCGCATTTAAGAGAGTAAGAAAGATGCCACGTATGCTACCTGTTTGATGCGTAGGGGTTAGTACTTCAATGAATATATTAAGGAGTACGAAGATCAGCGCATTAAAAACAAAGTGGGCCAGAAAGAAAAGTCCTATGAGTAGTGGATTTTTCGTCATCACCATGGCAACTGTAGTCACTATTTCAGCAAGCACAATCATAAAAGTAAAACTATATGAGTGATACAATTTTATATACTTTGCGATGTAATTCGAGAAAAAGAGAGCAAGCAAAGAGGCGAGCCCATAAAGAAGGCTTACTGCTGCCACGGTAAATCCAGAAAACTGTAGAAACGTTGAAGTCACATAAAGGGGTAGCCCATAATGTAGGGAATACAGCATGGTGATAAAGAGCGTCGCAAAAAGCGCTTTATGTGTTCTTATGAGTTCCATAGAGGCAGTATATCAGTCTAAACAGTGATGAGCACTGGGATAATAACTGGCCTTTTGGCAGTTTTTTGGAGTAGGAATTTCGTAGTCACTTCGGTAATATCTTGTTTTATTTCGTCTAAGTTCACTATCTCATTTTTAGCGAGACCTTCGTCGATAACACGCTTCGTGAGAGCCCTAGCCTGATAGAGTAGCTCTTGAGATTCTTTGAGGTAAACGAAACCACGTGAGATGAGGTCTGGAGACTTTTTAAGTGTTCTCGTTTTGCTATCGATGACACCGATCACCACGAACATGCCGTCTTCAGAGAGCGCTTGTCTGTCTCTCATAACTACATCCTGTATCTTTCCTATAGTCATACCGTCGACAACAATAAGTTCTCGGGGAGCCATTTCTTTAAGAGCCACAAATTTCGTACCACCTTCTTGTA
Source organism: bacterium (assembly GCA_043751115.1). Classification (GTDB taxonomy): domain Bacteria; phylum Patescibacteriota; class Minisyncoccia; order Phycocordibacterales; family UBA5272; genus UBA11704. Next base: position 11,021 of record JAYVAE010000055.1, read on the forward strand.
TTTCAAGTATCATACCGTTATCTGGGATAATCATATTTTCTTCCGGCATACCGAGCTTTCTTTGTATGTCAGCGTGTACGCGGAGCATGTAATGATAGCCGTGAACTGGAATAAAGAATTTTGGATGTATTTTTCTATGTATCCAAACGAGCTCGTCATGGTTAGCGTGACCGGATGAGTGTACGTCAGAAGTTTTATAATGTATGAGGTGAGCTCCTTGGCGAGAAAGTTTGTCTTTCAAGTTTTGGACAGACCTTTCATTTCCAGGGACAACCGATGAAGACATGAGTATTGTGTCTTTTTTGGTGAGTTTAATAAATTTGTGAACTTTATTTGCTATTCTCCCGAGCGCAGCGAACTCTTCACCTTGTGCGCCAGTTGCAAGTATGACAATTCTATTGTCTGGATACTTTGTCATGTCTTCTAAGGTGATAAGAGTTTCAGGTTTCACCTTAAGCATATTTGCCATTTTGGCAACTTCGACATTCGTCTTCATACTTCTTCCCTCTATTATTATTTTTTTACCGTAGCGCTCAGCTGTTTCAAGCATGTAAAGCATGCGTTCTACTTGGGACGCGAAAGTGCTCACAATAAGTCTACCGGCAGTTTCGCTAATGACATTTTCTATATTTTTGTAGACTATTCTATCTGAGATAGAGAATCCAGGGTTCTCACAGTTGGTCGAGTCGGTCATAAGGAGGAGAGTATTTCTGTTTTCAAAAAATTTGTATCTCTCTTCTTCGTCTTCTGTTGGCTTTCCATCATCATGATCAAGTCTAAGATCTCCCGTGTGTACGATGTCTCCATAAGGAGTTTCAATCACTATGCCCATAGAGTCTGGTATTGCGTGAGATACAGCAAAGAAACGCACTCGAAGGTCTCCGAGAGTAACAGCTTCTCCTTTTTCGACAACGTTTAGTGTGAGTGGGGGATTTTGAGGAAACTCTTCTTGTCTCTTTTTAATCATGAGCGAAGTAAAAAGTCTCGCAAAGAGTGGTGGATTCCCAACCCTTGGAGCGATATAAGGAATAGCTCCAATGTGATCAAGGTGACCGTGAGTGACCAATATTGCTTTTACTTTATGTTTTCTTTCTTCGACATAGCGAGTGTTGGGAAGTATGAAGTCTATTCCAGGAGTATGTACCTCTGTAAATTGTACCCCGCAATCGATAAGGAGTATGGTGTCTTTATACTCAACCATACTCATGTTTCTTCCTATCTCCTCGACGCCTCCTAAGTTAATGATTCGTATATCTCCGTCCTTGAGCGGGGGAATAGGCGCATCTTTGCCTTGTGTGTCTAGTCTCTCGACATTTGACGGAAAGCGTCTCGGGTAAGAGTCTTTCTTTCCGAATTTCTTTCCCCCTCCGAATGATTTTGTTTGATTTTGATTTATTATGTTCATATATGTTAATTTATTTCTGTTTTTTCTCTGCATTTTTCTATCTCTTCTCTATCTTTTCTTTTTTCTTTCATTTTTTAATTCCTGTATTATTTTCTAATGGAGTATCTTTTCGAAACGATCGATAAGAACTTTATTGTAAGAATGTTTCCACACCTGTTCCGTCTGTCTGTACCACTTTTCTACAGCGACGAATCGCGAGCTTTCGCTGATGCCATAAACAGGGAAACTAGTAAAAAGTGGAGCTCTCGCAATATATATAAGTTTAGGATGATAGAGAAAGATAGCCGGTGTCTCGAAAAAAAGTTCATCTTCTACAGCCTTGACTAATATGGCACGCCTCCCGAGGTCTTCTTCTATTCTTAAATCTTCTAGATTTTTATCCATTTTCGAGCTTGCAAAGTTGGTTATGTTAAGGCCAGGGAAAGCTCGTTGCGAAGAGTGCCAAAAAGCGTAGAGGTCAGAAGCATTTTCAACCAAAGTTCCAGAAAGGACAGCCTGAAAATCTCTATTTTTTATAACTTTCTGATTGAGGTCAGAAAATTCAAAAATCTCAATGTCAGTTTGTATGCCAATCAGAGACCACTTGTCTTTAATCATGGTCGCAAGCCTTCTGTTTTCCTCGCTGTCTCCTATTGTTAAAGTTATGGAAAGAGTGCTGGTGGCATTCTTTTTTCTGTAGTTGCTTCCACTGATGAGTGCACTCGGATCTTTGCTTTCAAGTAGAGGAAGCTCATTTTCTTCAAAGGCAAATTGCGTTTTTGCAGTCACAGCAGTTTCTCCAAAAAGGCTTTTAATGAGAGCTTCTTTCTTGAGCGCTAGCTCGAGAGCCATTCTTATGTCTTTATCAGCAAGAAAATTATTTTTGTTTGGGTTAAGGAAAATAGAATATGTTTGAGGAAGCGTCATAGATTTTATAACGAGGTTCTTGGAGAGAGCGTCTTTGCTCGTCAGTGAAGAACTAACCGTATACGCATTTATTTTTTTCTCTATAAATGCCTCTGTGAGCAATTTTTCATTCTTATATGAGCGAATAACAATAGAGGAAATAAACGGCCTTCCGAGAGAATAGTGTTTGTTTTCTTTAAGATGAAAAATTCTAGGTATTCCAGACTCTTGTTCAATCTTTTCTATTCTATAAGGACCGCTCCCTATTGCATGTATATTTTGATCACTAAGAGCTATTTCTTCTTGGCTAAGATTTTTCCATATATGTTTTGGTAGTATTCCAACAGAGAGTGATCTTTCAAAGAGCGGATAAGGTTGCTTTAAAGTAAAGAGTATCTTTGATTCAGAGAGAGTTTCTGCGCGAACACCCTCCCACCTTATTCGAAGAGGGCTTTTAAGAAGCGGATTTTGTATAAGAGATATAGTGAAAAGAATATCGTCTGCGGTAACTCTTTCGCCGTCATGGAAGTAAAGGTTTTCTTTGAGTGTTACAGTATACGTGAGTGAGTCTTCGCTTTTTTCTATTTTAGAGGCCATATCCAAAATAATAGAATTCTTTTCATCTATTTTTGTGAGGCCGGAAAAGATGAGAGCAGAAAGAGATTCGTCCTCATCGCTTGTTGCGAGTATGGGATTAATAAACCTGGGCGTCCCGACGATACCCTCAATAAGAGTACCGCCACGCTTTGGTATAGTAACAACTAGTTTTTCATTAACAATGATAAGTCCGATAACAAGAAAAAGTAAGCTTAAAAAAAGAGAAATCCAGACAAAGAGCACCTTTTTAAGAGGAAAGAGGAAATAGGCTTCTTTTATTTTTTTAGAAAAATGAAGAATTTTTTGCATGAGGTAAGTCAGAGCTTACGCACTTTGCAACACGACGAGACCGAGTCCGTTAAGCGAGAAAGAGATGCACGAGGGCTAAACCGCTAAAGAGTATGGCGGTCACAATAGTAGCCCTATGAAGAACTTTCTCTGCTCCTCTTTTTTGAGTGGGAGCGCCTGTACCGCCATCACTTGAAAAAGCGCCACTGGCATCAGTGCTTGCTCTTTGTAAGAGTACGAGTGCGATAAGGAGGAGTGAGAGTACAATAAGTACTGTCGGTAGCAAAGTAACCATGGGGGTAGTATAGCATAAAGGGGATATTTTTGAAAAGGTATACAAGCTTTAAGCTGTAAGACCTAAGTCGCAAGAAGTAGACGCCCATACTATTCTCTTTATTTTCTTGTGACTTTTGGCTTGTGCCTTAGGTCTTGTACAGTTGTCATTCTCGGCCCGTATTGTATTTAGGCTGTCATTAGAGCGAAGGCTGAAATCCAGTATTTGTTAGAATTTCTTTCTTTTGCAGAGCGCTTTCCGCAAACGGCATATTTTCTTGCTAGAAAATTGCCTCACACTCGCGCCGTCGCGCTGCGTGAGTTGCTCCAAGAGCTCTGCAGGGATTATTTTGAAAACCTAAAAAACAAAGAACCCGCCGTGGAGGGCTTTTGTGCCGTCGGGCGGGTTCAGTCGATGATGGTGTGAGCTGGTTCAGCTATGGCGAGCATTGCACTCCCAAGGCTGTCAATGGATTCTGCAGTCAGCACGATCTCGTGGTCACCCACTCGCAATGCCACGATATCCATTGGGTGGCCTGCGAAACTCCAGAAGGTACCGCGTGGCAGCTTGTATGACGTCGTTCCTCGAGTCGCTACTTCGTAACAGTCGACGGAGAGGCGGTGGGCGATCTCCTTGTTTGTCATGCTAGGGTTTCGGAGGTGATATATTTTCCCTCCGTCACCGCTTATCGTTTCGCAAGGGTTTCCGTCCATAGGGTCTCCATAGGTGGGTAGTGCGCTTCACGGTCGTGAAGTTTATAAAAACACTACTACTAAAGTTACTGTGAGTCAAGTATCTTGAGAGGAAGGTGTTATTTTTCCGGAAGGACTATCTCTTCTTAAGCGAAGCCTTTATAAAGGCCGTGAAGAGGGGGTGAGGAGCAAGGGGGTGCGCTTTGAATTCTGGATGCGCTTGCGTGCCGACAAAAAATGGATGCACCTTTTTGGGTAGTTCTATATATTCGACGAGCTTGCCATCGGGCGAAGTGCCTGAAAATATGAGACCCGCTTTTTCAAGCTCCTCTCTATACTTATTATTCACTTCGTATCTATGCCTGTGCCTCTCATGAACAAGTGTTTCTCCATAAGCCGTACTCACGATACTGCCCTTTATTAATTTTGCAGGATAGGAACCAAGTCTCATGCTCCCACCGAAAGAATTTTCACCAAGGAGAGTCTCTTGCTCCTCCATGAGGCTAATGACTTTATGCTTTGCATCCTCGCTTAACTCTTTCGAAGTTGCGCCTTCTATGCCCGCTACATTTCTAGCGTATTCGATGACGGCAAGTTGCATACCGTAGCAAAGACCCAAATAAGGTATTTTATTTACTCGCACATATTCTATGGCCTTTATTTCCCCTTCTATTCCGCGCTTTCCAAAACCACCAGGAACGATGACACCATCATATTCCAAAAGTGTCATTAAGTTTTTTGAAACTTCCTCTTTTGTGACTTTAGTGCTTATCTCATAATCCTCCGAGCTTATCCAAGTGAGCATTGGCTTTGCTCCGAGAGCGTAAGAAGAATATTTTATCGCTTCTATAACAGACAAATAGGCATCACTTAAAACAAAGTCTCCCGTCTCAAAGTATTTTCCTATGACGGCTATTCTCACCTCCTTTTTTTGCGTACGTACTTTTTCTGTAAAAGATTTCCACTTTTTTAAATTATCCTGCAAGACCTCTTTATCTTTAGCACTATTTTTACTTGGTAGCGAAAGTATTTCACAAATGATGTCCCCAACATTTTCTTTTTCAAAGTTTACAGGAATGTCATAAATACTAGCGACGTCTGGCGCCGATATAATATGCTCCGGTTTTACATTACAAAAAAATGATAATTTCTCTTTTCTTTTTGTGTCGAGTGCATGACTACTTCTTGCGATGATCATATCCGGCCAAATGCCGGATGACTGAAGTGTTCTTACGGCATGCTGAGTCGGCTTTGTTTTCATCTCTCCGACCGAAAAGAGTACCGGTAAATACGAAACCATGACGCAGGCAACATCCTTTGGATTTTCAATTTTTAGCATACGAGCAGCTTCCAAGAAAAGTATATTTTCATATTCACCAATAGTCCCGCCAATTTCGATAATCACGCACTCGGTATTTGCTTTTCTTTGCGCCTTTTTTATTCTCTCTACTACTTCCTGCGGCACATGAGGCACAACTTGCACGCACGCTCCTTTGTAATAAAGACTACGTTCTTTTGCTATGACACTTTCATAGACAAGACCAGTAGTCATATAATTATCCCTCGTGAGTGTGGTGTTTAGAAATCTTTCATAATTACCCATATCTTGATCCGTCTCATAGCCGTCATCTAAGACGAAGACTTCTCCGTGTTCAGTCGGATTCATGGTGCCTGCATCGACATTTACATAGGGGTCTATTTTAATTGACGTTACGACATAGCCTCTGTCTTGCAGAATTTTTCCGATTGAAGAAGCTGTGATTCCTTTTCCAACTCCCGAGATGACGCCCCCGACAACAAAAATATATTTTGGCGAATGACACTTCTTATTCATTGATGAAGTATAGCAAAAAAGTGAAAGACTGCGAGCGTGCTATTTCTAGCTTAAGGTAAGGTAACGATGGAGGTGTTACTAGTCACACATCTTGCAAACACCAAAAAATTCAAGGGAATGTGAACTCACTACAGAAAAGTGCTTGGAAGATTTGATCATTTCTTTCTGAAGGTCAGCCTGATTACAGTTTTCTATGTCTTCTATTTTCCCGCATTTTTCACAAACAATGTGGTGATGATGATGGTCATTATGAATAAATTCATAATATGTTGCAGTACTTTGTAAATTGACTTTGACAATAATCTTTGAGGACACAAAGTCCTCAAGCGCTCTATAGAGAGTTACTTTATCAAGGGAGTGACCAGTCTCTCTACTCAGCTCACTTACTGAGAGGGGCTTTTTAGTCCGAAGGAGAGTGAGAAGAAGCTGTCTCCTGCCCGTAGTCACTCTATAGTTGTTTTTTCGAAGTAGCTCTTCACAAACGAGCAGATCTTTAGATTTCATGATTGCATTAGTATAGCATTAACGCAGCTCTGTTGCAATAATTAGTTATCTGTGTTATTGTATAAACGCAAACAAGTTGCTTTATGACTGACAAAGAACTCTATCACGCTCTACGCGTATTACCCTCACTTTCTCCCTCCAAAGAGGTGAATGCTCTTTTTTCATCCCTCGTTCTTTTTACCGAGAGTGGACAAAAGACAAATTTGTCATGCGGGGAAATAAAAGGGCTACAAAAGCTCTGCTCACATGCTGAGAGCGAGCTTGAACATTTCTATGCAAAGAAGATTCTTAATTCCTTGAGTAAGGAAGAGGAGTTAAAAGATTTTCTCTATTTTCAAAAGTATGTAGAGTTATGTGAGCTCGAATATCAAAATCTCATTTTTTGTGCACACGGGGAAAAGATACAGTCAGTAGTATTTGTTGGAGGTGGTGCGCTTCCGCTCACAGCCATTCTGCTTGCCAAAGAAAAAGGTGTGAGGGTTACTATATTAGAAAAAGATGAAGAAGCTGCGACTCTTGGAAGAGAAATAGTGGGATCGCTCTCACTTTCATCCTTAATCACTGTTACTTTATGTGGTGCACTTTCTTTTGTAGAGTATTATCGTTTTGATGCAGTGTATGTTGCGGCTCTTGTTGGAGAGGACGATGTAGAAAAGGAAGCTATTATTTCACATGTCTATACACATATGAAGGATAAGTCACTTCTTCTCCTTCGCTCAGCTTTTGGGGCGCGTGAGTTACTTTATGCTCCAGTTAGAGAAATCTATCTTTCAAAACTCCCAGTTTTACTTGAAGTTCGGCCCTACAAAAATATCTGTAATTCATTTTTTATCATACAAAAAATGTAAGTTTTTCGTATGATAAAAGTACACAACCATATGGACAAGGAAAAACACATGGACACCATTGTATTTGCAAAACAGTATTGGGACGAAAGGGTCTCGATACTTTTGGCACAGCTTGCTGAGTATGAAAAGAAAAGCAAGGAGTATGAGGGCTGGAAAGAAGTTGAGAAGAAAAAGCCAAAGACTCTGAAGTTGGGTAGCGGGGTGGGCTGGCAAAATCTTGGTGAACCGGTCAACCTAAAGATGGAAAGCGAGATGGGGGCTATCGGGGATGCTATGAAGTTCGACAACCCCTATGTTTGGATCAAGTACAAAGGGCTTGCCTATGGTGGGCACGCTAATCCGAAGAAGAGGATGGACACCCTTGCTCACTTTGTCAGTCATATGGAGTTAGAGGTGATTTGTCCCAAGCGTTTTGCGGCGGTCAATCGTGAGCTTCGCGCACGCTACGGGAAGGACCTCACAAACGGGCTCGTACCTCTTGAGACTTCACTCACCAAAGTTGCTGACTACGCATACATTCTCGAGCTCTCTCTTGATCTACACTTCATTGGGGTGTGGTGCGCTCATGAATATGACGCGCAGGGCAAGTGGGTGAAGTGGAATGAAAGTGACGACCACGGCGGGGCGAATCTCACTCGCTGTTGCTAACTACATAATGGAGGCCTACTGCACTACGCCCTTTTGGGCGGAATGCTCGGATGCATTGGCTTTCAGCTCCTAGCTCCTAGCGCGAAAGCATCATCATCAGCACTGAGATAGGGGGCGCACGCCCCTGAAGGAACCTCGTTACCGTCACTGGTGCGAGGTTTTTTGTTTGCTCATATTTGTAAATGAATTTTTATTATTTAGAGCACCAAAATGGCTTACATATCGTATACTATATATGACTCATAATAAATTTTTTATAAAAAGCTCTCTCACCGGAATGCTTCTCCTACTAGCCATACAGATAAGCGCACTTGAGCAGGCAGTAACTGCAAGGTACTTTAATGGCCCAACGATAGGGAGTATTACAGAGTCCTCTGCTACGGTATCGCTTTCGCAAGCAGTACTTTCAGGTATTTCAAATGAAGAAAAGCCCCAGATTTATTTTGAGTATTATGAGACCAATCAAGTGTGTATCGCAATTTACCCAACTCCCGAGTATTGTTTACCTAAGAAAACAAAAGTCGGCGAGACAAGTGTTACGGTCAGAAATTTAAAGCCGAATACTTCGTACACTGTCATGTACAAAAGAGACAATACCATTAGATGTATTACTATTCCGTGCCCATCAAACGACTTCACAAGCGCCAGTGTAGAATTTGCTACAAAAGATATGGCAAGCGATTTACTTATCCCTTCTATAACAAAAAATTTGAAAATAGGAAGTCGCGGGCCGGAAGTTTTTGCACTTCAAAACCTCCTAGTGAAAAAAGGTTACCTAGTTGCTACACCAACTGGTTATTATGGAACACTTACTTTTGCAGCAGTAAAGAAATTGCAGAGAGATCATAATATAAGTGTAGTTGGTATTGTCGGTCCTAAGACACGCGAATTACTTGCAAGAATGTGTTCTGTTTCTCATCCAGATGCGCTTACGGAAAAGTTTGAAGGTATAGTCACAGCATATTCCACAGCCTGCTTTGCAGACGGAGAGTGCAGTATATCTGTTGACGGTAAGAAAATAGTTACAACGATTGGATGGTCACAGCAAACTGTGGGTGAGGTGAGAGGTATATCAGATTTTGGTTCTATAGAAAGTAGTATGGGCGCGCGAGCGAAAGTGTATGCAAGAAAGACGGCAGATGGTTACACACTTTACGGCAACTCCGATTATTTTATAGAAATTACGTCAAAGAAAGGTGAGGACCTGCAAGCGAAACTAATGGGGTCATCATGGTTTTGGGATAAAACAAATATCGATAGTGGTGTGACCATTACGCCTAAACAAGCAGGAAAATTTAGTCTTTCTTTTGAAAGCGATGGAAGAATAACAGGTACTACTGACTGCAATAGTTTTTTCGGAAATTATGGTATAGAAAATGGCATGCTTACTACTTTTAGCAACATAGGTAGCACTAAAATGTATTGCCAAGATTCACAGGAATCATTATTCATAACATACTTGGATAAAACGGTAAAACTAAGCATAGATAGGTTCGGAGGACTTATTATGACTCTTTCAGATGGAAGTGTTGTTTCTTTCGAGCAGAAGCGCAATTAGAAGTAAATCAAGGATGCACTTACTTTTTTAAGGATACAGCCAAAATTAAAAATACAGCTTCCGCTAGATTACTGAGCTTCTTTATGATATTGTGGAAGGCGTTATGGGCTAAACCGTCTGCTGGGTAGAATGCAGACGGTCGTCCGAAATTGCATAGCAATTTTTAGGGAGAATTGGGTGAGTGGTTTAAACCAACGGTTTACTAAAGAACGCTGGGCTTACGCCACAGCGGATTAGGTCGCAATCCTTTGGATTGCTCTAGTTGAATAGCTTCGCTATTCAACATGTTTTGTAAACAA
>JAYVAE010000056.1:0-20387 GCA_043751115.1 bacterium
CCTTCAAAGGAAGCAGAAGCTGATTACGGCCATACTTCTGAACTCGTCTGTGACGCTCGGTGAGAAGAAGAAAAACTGATATTGGGAGCTATATGCCGAAATTTTTCGAGTGACGACGAGAAAAATATTCGTGACCGAGTCCTGCCCGACGCACAACATTAAAAGCGAGGCACGAAAGTGTCCGCTTTTTAGTTGTGCGCCGGGAGAAAGCCACCTGCGTGGCTTTCGTAAGGATTTGAAGCTCGGAGCTTTATCGAGCGAGTACGCGAGATAGCGAGAGGCCTGCCCCGGAGAAATTTTTGAGGCGACAAAAATTTACTTGAGGGAAAATCCTTCCCCACTTTCCCCTTGGCCGAAAGTTACGAGTATTTTGTGAGTACCAAAGTTACAAAACAAAACACCTTAATAATCGTTAATTCTTTCCCGACGCACTATGAAAAATTCCCTAGAAATAGTGGTTATTTCTTTTACTAATTTAAGACTGAGCTGGTATACTTTAGCCATGTTTCGTAAAGGAGTCTCAGCATTAATAGTAAATAAAAAACAAGAATTTCTGCTTGTAAATTTACAGTCATTCAAAACTCATTTTTTCGCTCTACCTGGGGGCGGAACAGAAAATGATGAGTCGTTTGAAGAGACTGCGTACCGCGAGATTGAAGAAGAGCTTGGAATACATAAAGAATCTCTTGAGCTAATTGGTCAGTGCAAAGAATCACTTCAATTTAAATTTACTACAATTACATTAAATCGAGACGGTAAAGAATATGAAGGCCAAGAGAGGTACTTTTTTGGATTTCAATTTACAGGAAGTGATAATGAAATAATATTACAAGAATCTGAGATTCGTGCATACAAGTGGGTATCATTTAATGAGTTAAAAGATTATCTTCTTTTCGATAACCAGCTAGAGGAAACAGCAGAGAAAATTGTCGAACTGTTTCCTTTTGTGAATAGGGTATAATCATCTACTTATTCACCCAAGCCTTCAGATTCGGTATATACGGAATCGTTTCAGATTTCATTAATTTTCATCTACCATTCTGCGCAAAATGGTTTTCACTAAAAGTCTCCTGTAAAAGTAGGGGATTTTTAGTTCTAACATTTAATGATATAATTCTAACTATATGGATCTTAGAATCTCATCATTTCAAGAATCGTTAGATGTAGAGGTTGTAGAAAGAAAAGGTATAGGACACCCTGATTCTCTTGCTGATATTCTTGCGGAAAGTTTTTCAAATGACTATTCTCTGTATTGTCTTGAAAATTTTGGAACAGTATTAAATTATTGGTTTGATAAGGTAACTTTGTCAGGTGGAGTTTGTTCTCTTGATTTTGGAAAGTGTGATGTTTTAAAACCTGTCACCGTGTACCTTTTCGGTAGAATTACAACATCGTTTGGTGAGCATCAGATTCCATACGAGAATCTTTTTAAAAAGACTTGTTTTGGGGTATTTAAGAAAATTTTTGGAGATAACTTTAAGGAAGAGTTTTTAGTTTTTCATTTTGATGTGAATAGTGCGCGTGGCGCAGATCATGATAAAACCTATTATGCTCCTTCCGACATTGGCGCATTAAAAACTGCAGAAAACTACACTGCGAATGATACAGTTGTCTGCCATGGTTATGCACCACTTTCTAATACAGAAAAATTAACAGTCGAGATCGAAAATTTTTTAAATTCAAAAGAGTTTAAAATGGAGCATCCGTATACAGGACAAGATATTAAAGTTCTAGTGATTAGAAAAGATAACTCGTACAGAATAACAATTTGTGTTCCATTCATTGCAGTCAAAACACCATCCTACCAATTTTACTCTGAGAAGAAGAGTTTGGTTTTAGATGAGTTGAGGGAGTTTATTATTAAGTCTAAATCTATAGAGGGTCGAGACTTTGATCTTTTAATAAACACAAAAGATGTGGGAAGTTTTGCTTATCTTGTTTCTTTCGGTTCAGCAGTTGATAAAGGTGACTATGGTGCGGTTGGCAGAGGTAATCGTTATTCAGGTGTGATATCAGTTAATCGTGGAACAAATGTTGAAGCTGTTAGTGGTAAAAATAGTAGAAATCATAGTGGCAAACTTTACACAGTATTGTCTTATTCCCTGGCTAGTTTTATTTTTAAATTGACTAATAAATCATGTCAGGTCATTATTTCAACAGATAATGGAAGAGACCTTTCTGATCCAACCGCCTTTTTTGTGATTTTTGACGATAAAAATTTTACTTTAGATATAAAGGATGAGAAAGAAGTTAAGGAAAAAGTTTCTTTTATTCTTTCGAACATCGGTCTACTTTCTTCTAGTATACTTAAACGTGATCCAGTTGAGGATTTTAAAAATTATTTTATATATGATTAAAGGAATACTAATAGGAGGGGGTGATTTAAGTCCTGACATTTTAAATAAGATAAAAGAGGAGTCAGTTATTGGTTTTTCAAAAGATAAGCCAATAAAGGTGCTTGTCATTCCATTTGCTCGATATAAAGAAGATTGGGACAGTACATATATAAAAAATACAGAAAAATATAATCACGATGATTTTTTATATGATTATATACGATCAAGTGAGAATAATAATGAGTTAATTTCCCAGCTGAACAACGCAGAAGTTGTTATTGTTCCTGGAGGTAGCGAAATTTCTCTTGCTCAGCATATACCAATTTTAGATAAAAAACATCTAGACAATAAAGTTATTATTGCAACATCTGCTGGTACTAATTATTTCTCCACATCTTATTACTCTAATGATAGAAATGAATTTTCTAATGGTTTAGGTATTTTTAGGATTAACACTATTTGTCATTTTAAGCAGGATTCTGTCTCAAAAGTTTCAGCCCTAGTCGAGTCGAATAATTTACCAACCTTCCCTCTTAGAGAAGGGCAATTTATTGTAGTTTATGAGTAAAAAATTTGTCTTCTCTAAAGTAATTTCAGATATTTCGTCAGATAAAATAAATTTAGCAGATACTGCTATCGTGATTTTAAAACCCGATTTCCCAACTATGGAAAAAGATATTTTTTTGGATTACTGTACTAGTAATAATCTAAACATTCTCTCCGCAAAGAATATGACTTTAAAAATAGATCATGTTTTTTTAGTTTATTATGATCTTTTTAAAAAGAATGATCAAGATAAGGAATTTGGTGTTTCTTGGAAAACTCAGGTAATTAATTACTTAACAAATGGAAAATCGGAAATATATTTTATAAAAGGTAACCAAGCATATTCTTTACTTAAACAATATAAATTAAATATACGAAGTAAATATAATAAAATTACAAAGCCATCGCAAAAAGTTTCTAGCAAAATTTTTATTGAAAAAGTAGTTAAAAATCTTATTCATGTGACAGATCCGGACGAACTTGTCCCGACTGCATGGTCTTTGTTTTATCAATATGGAAAATAAAATTAACAAACAAGAACAAGGTGGTGATGAAAATACGCCAAAAGTCTTTCGTCTAGGTATTTCTCCCGTAAAGGCGAATTTTAGAATTGGTCCACTCAGATCTCATTTATATAATTATTCATTTGCTCAGCATGAGAGGAATCAAAATGCTGGTTCCAAGATTTTTTTCAGAGTAGACGATTCTAATCAAGAAAAAGGAGATGCGAGACTTTCGAGACAATTATTTTCATTTTTTGGTGAGAGTTTTGGTATGGTTTTTGATAAACCTGACAATCAAGACGATTATTTAGTTTATCAATCAGAAAGACAAGCTTTATATAAATCATACTTAGAAGTGCTTTTTGATAAAGGGTTTGCTTTTATTGATAAGGATTCCGGACTTACTTTGTTTGATGTAGAAAAATATCTAGAATTTAACGACGAACTGATGTCTCTCGATGATGTAGTGAGAGGACAAGTTGTGCTTAATTTAAGGAAATTACTCGGAAAACAAAAATATTTCCCATTGGTACGTTCAAATGGGGTTGCTCTGTATCATCTTTCGTCAGTGGTTGACGATGCCGAACTTGGTGTTACTCATGTAGTGAGGGGTTCTGATAAATTTCCGGTTGCACATTACCAAGAAATGGTAAGAATTGCTCTCGGCCTGGAACCAAAAAAATTTATGCATACACCTTTGATGCTCGGAGATGACGGAAAGTTGTTAAAAGGAGATGTAATGTACGATTCTTTTTTACAGAGAGGGTTTTTACCACAAGCTTTAGTCTCATACATGATCTCATCTGGTTATGGTGACCCAGATGTTGTATATGATAGTATATCTGATTTCATTGATAATTTTGACTATAAAAAAGTTAGACAAGTTGACGGTAAGTTTAGTCAGAAAAAACTAGAAAGTATAAATAGAAGAATTTTTGCTGGAATTTCTGAAGACGATTATTATATTTCTCTTAAACTTTACATGGCAAAGTTTCTCCCAGAAAAAGAAGTAAATGATGATTATGTTTCAGTTCTTAAGAAACTTAAAATTCCGTTTGAAAAAGTTGAACAATTCTTAAATGCCGTAGAAGATCCAAAATACTCTGCTTATGAATTGTTGCCAGAGGATGTAAGAAGCACTTTAAGGTATTTGGTTTCAGTTATGGAAGGAGATAATTTTGATATTAATGAATTTTATTTTTCTACGGACAGATTATATTTAAGAGCTTTAAGGTTTTTTGTTTTCGGTGACCTTGAAGTATCTGGTGGCATAAGAGAGGTTTTTGATTTAATTTCAACTAGAGGTCTAATTTCTGATAGAATTTTAAAGCTCAAGAAATTACTCTAATTTTTAAAAGATCTGGTATATACGGAATCACTTCACACTTGGCAAATCTGGTTCTAACTTCGTCTATTACACCGCACTACATAATTTGAAATAAATCGTATACTCTTTTGTAATAATAAGTAGAGTTCAGTATATATATATATATATATATATTGCTGAACGAAGTACCGGCTTAGTGACGATGTCACAGGAAAAGCCACAAAAAGTACAAATGTCTTATTACGGAACCCTTTAAGTAGATTCGTCAACACATTTCTGCTTGCTGTTTGGATACCCGTGATGTATAAGACTAGCTAATAATTTCCTCTTAATGAGGGATGAGCGTGCATTATTTAAATGATGTTTATTTAATTTTTATGCACGAGAATATTTGGTAAATGCGCTCCCTATGGGAGCGCATTTACCATTTTGAGAGCTTCCAAGCTTGAGGTTGATAGTAAAGTACATAACTTGTGTGTTTGGGTGTTATACTTAAGCTATTTAACAAAAAAAAGCTTTCTTTATATGCAACATCAAAAAGCAATAGAACAATTAGGATATAACAGCAAAGAAGCAAAAGTGTATCTTACTGCACTTCGTCTAGGAGAATGCCGTATTTCCGAAATTGCGACTTTAATAGATCTACCACTCTCTAGTACTAAAATTATTGCTGAGAAATTAGCAAAAGATGGTTTACTTACTTTTTATACCATGAAAGGGTCTACCTACTGGGTGGCCGAAAATCCTGAGAGACTATTACAGAATTTATTAAAGCGTGAAAGTGCAGTGAAAGAAGTACTTCCAGAACTGCTCGCCGTAAGAAAAGCAAGCAGGGGAAAACGTTATAAGAAAAAAGGAGGATCTCATCTTCTCAAGATACTTCAGGTTATTGCTGACGCATCACCGCAAGCAATACTAGTTGCTGACAAAGATACCGAAATACAGTACGTCAATTTTGTTTGGGAAAAAGAGTTTGGATATCTTCTTGATGATGTCAAAGGAGAAAAAATGGATATATTAAAAAATACTGAAACAGCACCGCTGGTTTATGATGACATGTGGAGAAGCTTGTCATTAAAAAAGTTGTTTCAATCTGATCAAATAATACAAAAAAGAAAAGATGGAATATTCTTTCGAATACGAACAATCATTTTACCACTTGAACTCAATGGTCATCTTTTTTATGTATACTTTTTGAGTGATGTTACAAGTGCTGAAGATCGTGTCTATGATATGACCATAGAATTTACTTCAGGTGTCAACAAAATAATAAATGATCGGATAACAGACGAAGAGAGAAGGAAAGGTAATGACAGGAGAAGAAGGGAATAATAAAATGTTGAGTATTTTTATAATAAAAACAGCAATTTTGCTGTCAAAAACTATCTAAAAGAAGATATAGGGCTTTATTATTCACGACTTAAATTTTTTTGCTGAAAAAATCATGACAGAAGAATTATTTTTTATACACTTAAGGAGGTCGAGCAGTGAAGTAAAAAGATTGTGTACAATCTCTTTTATCTCTTTTACAAATATAATTATATAATAACAAAAATAATAAAAAATATGATTTGGCAAAATTGGGTAAACATCATTCTTGGTATCGGTGTTGTCGCAGTAGCTTTTTCAGGCTTTGCTGAGGCGACACTCATGTGGACGCTCATCATTTTAGGGGCGGCAATTGTTCTTGTGGAGTTATGGGAAAGCAATACTATTTCGATGCTTGAAGAAAGCCGAAGCAGTAGGTCACTATAAAGATTTTTGTTATCTCTCTTTCACTCATTATCTTTTGGACACAACACACTTAAACCAAAAAAGATGTTTACAGCATCTTTTTTGGTTTAAGATTTTACAGTTCTCTATATACTATGGCCACCCCAAAACAAATACTGAGGCTATTCAAGAATAGGATTAGCTGGCTACTCCTTGTATCACGAGAGAGGTTGTGGTAATACTCTAACTACAAAATGTGGGTATTTATTTTGGTTCGTGTAAAAACTTCTTTGACGTAAGCCCGTGAGCATTAGGATTTAGTGTAACTAATTTAGTTTAAAATAAATGTTCCAGTAAGTTCTCCAGCTTTCTTTCCTTCGATACCATTAACTACTCTACTTGAATTTTCTTCAATCTTTAAAAGTTCATCCCCCGAAGAAACCACCCCTTCAGAAGTAACTTCGCTTGCATTAAAAGTAACAGTGATTGGCACGGCTGTAGTTTTTTTAGGGATATCATACACAACCTTAACTTCATTAATTCCCTTTTTAAGAACAAACCCATTATCATATTTATTTCCAAGTTTAATATAACTCCTATAATCAGTTGCATTATAAATCTCTAAAATTACAAAATTAGAATCTTCTGAGGTTATTTCAGAAACAAAGACATCATTGACATACAATTTAACTTTTGCACTAGTTACACTAATGTTAACTAAAATAGTATCATGTTCCTTATTCAATTCAGAAAGTTTTTTTAAAATTGGGTAAACGGAATCATTCACTTCATTCCACTTCTTCAAAAGCTCCATTGAGATATTTGCTGAACCACCCTTAAAAACAACGCCTTCTTTTGGGATTTGCTTTTGTATTTCATCACGTATTGGTTTTATTTCGATATAATATTTTTCAATAAGCTTTTTTGACTCTAAGTTATCTACTGTGCTTAGATCTGGTATTTCGTTTGTTGATAATGATTGCATAGTTTCAATTTTTTGTTTTGTTGTGCTTGATGTTACTAAGGTTTGTGTATCTTTCAAAGGTGCTTTTGTATCCTTTGTTTGTAAATAAAATTCCCGTCCGATGAAAGAAATAAACCATAGAACAAGCACTACAACAAATACTGCAATGCCTATATAAAGATTTTTATGAGAACGTGAAGGTAACAAAGAAACCACCTCTGTCTGTGCAGTAATTGGTACACTTACAGGTTTTTCTAAAGAAGGGATACCTTTTTCAGGACTCATAAAGATACATATAATTAATTAAGAAGCTTGTAGAAGTGTACACCATGGTAAAGTACATGGCAAGAATGTAAGTTGTGACTAGTGTGTTTATACAGACAATCTGGTACCACCCTTGTCTACTCGAATTTCCGTATAAATAATCACGCCATCATTAGTAGCTAGGGAACAAAGAGAAGGAAGAAAGATTCAAAAAAGGCACCGTAAATCAAACACTAAAGAAAGATAGAGATTAAGTAGAGATATTATAAGTGGTTCCGATCTGCGGAGCAGGGGAAGTCTTTCAAATAAAAAATGTGGTAAAAAAATGTTGCTATTGCCTTGTTACAGTACTGTTCTTGTGTGTTATAATCCAAACTATATGGCCTCACTCGAAGAATTAAAAAATGAAAGGCTTTATAAATTAAAAAAAGTCGAGGAAATGGGTAAAGTTTCCTTTCCCGCAAAGATCTCCCTTGTGGGGACTTTTGCAACAGCAAAGAGTGTCAAAGAAAGTCTTGTTCAAGGTGCCACACCGCTCGCTACTGTTCTTGTTGCTGGGCGCATCATGAGTAAACGTGGGCAGGGGAAAATTATGTTTGTCGATATTGCAGATGAGTTCGATACTATCCAAACCGTTTTTAAAATAGATACGCTTGATGAAAAAGAGATGAATCTTTTTTCAGAGACTGTCGACCTAGGAGACTTTATCGCAGTTTCTGGAACACCTTTTATCACTCAGCGTGGTGAAAAAAGTGTTGAAGTAAAAGAATGGGAACTTCTCACCAAGGCGCTTCTTCCTATGCCGAGTGTTCACTTTGGACTCGAAAATGAAGAGGAGGCAATGCGAAAAAGATATCTTGATTTTGCTCTCGACCCAAAGAAGCGCGATCTCTTTTACAAAAAGGCAAAGTTTTGGAAAGTAGTCAGAGAGTTTTTGGATGAAAAAGGATTCCTTGAAGTCGAGACACCAACACTTGAGACAACAACTGGCGGTGCGGAAGCAAGACCTTTTAAAACGTATCACAATGATTTTGATATGGATGTTTATATGCGTATTTGTATTGGAGAGCTATGGCAAAAGAGACTCATGGCGGCAGGCTTCGCTAAGACTTACGAAATAGGGCGCGCGTATAGAAATGAAGGCTCATCACCTGAGCATTTGCAAGAGTTTACCAATTGTGAATTTTACATGGCGTATGCTGACTATCAAGATGGTATGAAGCTCGTCTCTTTACTTTATAGAAAAATTGCCCTCGAAGTTTTTGGTACAACAAAATTCGAAATGAAGGGTCATACTTTCGATCTTGGTGATACATGGAAAGAAATAGATTATGCTGACGAAATAAAAAGTCAAACAGGAGTAGACATTTGGGAAACTTCTGACGAGGATATCAAGAATAAATTAGAAGAGCTTGGCGTGAAGTATGACGGTGACAATAGAGAAAGACTTACCGATACCCTTTGGAAATATTGTAGGAAAAACATTTCTGGACCAGCCTTTCTTGTGAATCACCCGCTCCTTGTGGCGCCACTTGCAAAGCCTCGTACTGACGGCAAAACAGCGCAAGCGTTCCAGCCTATTTTTGCAGGGTCTGAAGTAGGAAAGGGTTATTCAGAGTTAAATGACCCTCGTATACAGAGGGCAAATTTTGAAAAACAACAAGAGTTGCTAGACGCTGGTGATGAAGAAGCTATGATGCCAGACTATGATTTTGTCGAAATGCTTGAGCATGGCATGCCTCCAACGTGCGGCTTTGGTTTCGGTGACAGACTTTTTGCCTTCCTTTCAGGGCTTCCCATACGCGAGATACAACTCTTTCCACTTGTAAAACCAAAGGTAGAATAACTACTCTTATCTTTAAGATAAATAAGTCCTTGCATAACTCCTTAATTACTATAGTATAGTATGAGTATATGGATAGAAAAAAGTTATTATACGGTATTTGTATTATTATAAGTATCGTTATAATAATAGTTATTTTTCTTCGAGCTACTACGGTCACTGTTAATAATGTAGCGAATCCAATCTCTACGCCAACTCCAGTTTCTTTCCGTAAAGATGAAATTAATTACTTACCTTAACATGTCGAGGTTATAGACAGCTATAACTTTGCGTATGCTGGTGATTGCGTGAATCTAAGATCAGGACCGGGAACAGAATACCCGTCTGTTTTCAAACTTCGAACAGGCATTGTTCTCTCTATTGCGAGTACAAGTGTCATAAATAGTAGGGTTTGGTATAAAGTAGTATTCCTCCGCCCACTTCTTTACCCAGAAAGAGTAAAAAGTGATCTCTATGTAGCGGCTGAATTCGTAAAACCTTTTACTATAGAAGAGAAGGTGGATATGCTTCCTGGTCAAAAAACAAGTACGACAAAACGCATTATCGTTGATGTTTCTGAGCAAAAACTTTATGCCTATGATGGTAAGGAACTCTTTACGGAAGAACCTATATCAACTGGGCTTGAGTTTACTCCAACTCCAAAAGGAGAGTTTACTGTTTTTAAAATGATACCAAGTAGATTTATGCAAGGACCAATACCAAATATAAACAATCACATATATAACCTTCCTGGCGTACCATGGAATCTCTATTTCACAAGAGAAGGCGCTGTTATACATGGTACTTATTGGCATGAACAATTTGGTAAAAAGTGGTCACATGGTTGCGTCAATCTTTCCCCAGAAAATGCCAAGAAACTTTACGCTTGGGCGGAAGTTGGTATGACAGTTACTGTTCGCAAATAAAAAGAAGAGAAAAAAGCTAAAAAGAAGAGAAAAAGAAACGAAAAATTTCCCCTAATATACAAAAATGATTATACCTATCCCCCTCATTAATGAGATACGTTCTTATGTTGTGCCTGTTGTTCCCTTTTATTCGCAGTTTACCGATATTCATTCGTTTTCTTGGAAGAGTGTGGGTTGTGGTGTGACGAGTCTCGCAATGATTATTAATTATTATAAAAATGAAAATGTTAGCGTTGACACGCTTCTTAAAGAAGGGCTACGCATTTCTGCGTACGACTCAAGGCACGGCTGGATACACAAAGGTCTCATCGAGCTTTCAGAAAATTATGGACTGGAAGGGGAGTCTCATGACTTGAGCAAGCTTTCAAAAGAGTTAGCTTTTGTCCAGCTAAAAAAACATCTCGAAGAAGGTCCAGTCATGGCATCAGTACATTATAAATTTGACACCAGAAGCACTATACCTCATCTTGTTGTAATAAATGGTATGAAGGATAATGTCATATATTACAGTGACCCTGCTACGAAAACAGGGCAAAAGCAGATTTCCCTTGCTGATTTTCAAAAAGCTTGGAAGAAGAAGTTTATTGTTATTCGGCCAGTAGAAAAAGTAGCAGCGGTAGAAGAGTTAGTTTAAAAGTCTTTCTTTACTAAAAATACTTTTTACTACCTTGTACAGGTAAAAGATTAGTAGTGTGTCCTTTGCGTGCTGGGTTGCCTTACGTCAAGAGATTTAAGTTTAAGAGGGAAAGATAATGGTTCAGTTTAGTAAGCAAATAAGCTACTGTAAAGATATGAAAACAATGATACTTGGAGGAGGATGCTTTTGGTGTGTAGAGCATGATTTAAGAGAGGCAGAAGGAGTCACAGAGGTGATTTCTGGTTATTCAGGGGGAGAAAGTACTGACCCGTCTTATGAGTACCATGAGTGGCACAGAGAAGTGGTCGAGGTAAGCTTTGACAAAACAAAGACTTCTTATAAAAAGCTCCTCCAATTTTTCCTTGATCATATTGACCCGACGGACAATGATGGGCAATTTGGTGACAGAGGGGAAAGCTACAAGTCAGCAATTTATTATGAAAATGAAGAAGAAAAAAGTATTGCGGAAAAACTGATAGAAGAGTTAAGTGAGTCAAAAGTATATGACAAAAAACCACAAGTAGACATTTTACCAAGAAAAGTTTTTTATAAAGCAGAAGAGTATCATCAAAACTATGCTGAAAAGAACCCATTTCACTACTCACTGTACAGAAAAGGAAGCGGAAGAGAAGATTTCGTACAAAGAACGTGTCAGATCAGGAGCGAAAAGCATATTCCTTGGATGGAGTAAATTTATCTGAATAACTTGCTATACTAGCTATTATGAATTTAAATAAGGAAGAACTCAAAAATAAATTAACAGAAGAAGAGTATAATGTCGCTGTTTTAGGCGGTACCGAAAGACCGTTCACGGGCAAACTTCTTGATGAAAAGAGAGAAGGTACATTCTCTTGTAAAGTTTGCAGTAATGAACTTTTTGCCTCGGGAACGAGATTCGACTCTGGGTCTGGTTGGCCTTCCTTTGATGAAGCGCTTCCTGGAGCAGTAGAACTTATTCCAGATGACGCGCTCGGTATGAGGCGCACGGAGGTGAAGTGTGCAAATTGTCATTCTCATCTTGGTCATGTTTTCCCTGACGGGCCAACTGCAACAGGAGAAAGGTATTGCATGAACTCAGTTTGCCTCACCTTTGAAGAAAAAAGAGATGAGGATAAGGAGGGGCACCTAGAAATACAAGAGAATACTCTCGATTAGTAGCGCTCCATCAGTATATCTCATGCAACTTTCAATTTTATGACCACTCTTTTTACAAAAATAATACAAGGTGAGCTCCCAAGCTTTAAAGTTTATGAAAATGAGCAGCATTTTGCATTCCTGAGTACTCAGCCTCTTACAGAGGGCCATACATTAGTTGTACCCAAGAAAGAAATAGATACGTGGACCGATCTTAATGATGAAGAAGTATCCAAACTTTTTATTGTTTCAAAAAAAATAGCTTTACACCTGCAAGGTGTCTTTCAGGTAAAAAGAGTAGCAATTATTGTGGCTGGATTTATGGTTCCTCATACGCATGTACACCTCATCCCTTGTAATAGTGAAAGTGAGCTTGATTTTTCTCTTGCAAAAAAGGCTGATTTTGGAGAGCTTGAAAAAATCCAAAAACAAATAGTGGAAAACAAGACTCTACAACTAATCATGAATTAACCATGCTCGGCACACTTTTCTTTGGCGCATGTGCTCTCATCTTTACTAGCTATGTTTTTAATATTGGTATACCTCTTGTAGACCCGGGTAATGCGCTCATATTTGCCCTACAGGTCTCGCTTCTCATCGGTGTTATGAATCTCACCATTAAACCAGTGCTCAAAATAATTACCATTCCTTTTCATATACTTTCCCTTGGACTATTTGCCTTTGTCGTCAACGGCGCGCTACTCATGCTTGTTTCAAGAATACTTCCAGAATTTTTCATGCCTTCCTTTTTACAAAGTATTTACTTTGCTTTTGTGTTTACGTTTATTATGCGCGTCTATCATATGCTTGCCAACAACGACTAAAAGAGATTGCTAAATGAGCTAGCTTTTCCTTGTCCAAGAAATGAATCTACTGATTCAATAACTTCATATTTTTTCGTCTATGTACGTCTAAGCACATTTCCTCTACATAATCTACGTTCAAGACGCTCAACTGCTGTCTCGTCCTCAAATCTCATCTCATTTATCAAACTCTTTAATAATCGATTCGTGATAAACACTAAGTAGCTATAAAAGATACTTGTATGAAAGCAAAATCACACCTAAGAGTAAAAAGATAACTGCGGTGATCTTTGCGTGCTTGTCAGTCATCTTATCTAAAAATATTTTTCCATATACTTGAACTGGTAATAAAAGTGACACTATTGTAATTATGAAAATAATTTCTCTAAAGGTTAGTTTATTGTGCAAGAAAATAATGCTACCAGCGGTAAAGAAGTTAACAATTCCTATAACTGAACCGACCGCACGAACTGACACTTCAGAAAGTATAGTTCTAAGATAATTATTACGCATATCCGAGCCAGGCATGCCAGAACCATGACAGAAGAGAAACTGAAACTTTACTTAGGTGGTTGTCACTTTTTTAATGTCCCTTTTTCTGTAAATTTTTAAAAGAGTTTTGTAGATAAAATAAAGGGATACAATTACTATTATTACAACTAACAGCTTTATATTTACGTAGCATATAACACTTCCACCGAAAAAAGTACCTACTATTGAATAAAGTAGTATTGTTTTTATTGTTTCGATATTTTTCTTATCAGCAAGTATTTCTTTTCTAACAGAAAAACACGATGTAGTCCAGTAGAGAAGAAAATAAAAGCTCTAATTCCAATTGCTCTTTGAGACTCGGTAAAAAATGCGGTAACTGGGTTTACTACAGTAGAACCAGCAAGCGGAGTAATTATATTGAAGAAAGTAGTAATAATGAGCCAAAGGTAGACCTAAAAATAATCTTCCAAAAAACTAAATATCGCGTTCATGGCAGAATTATATCATAGTAAGTTTTACTGATGTGTAAGGGCACTATTTCCCTCCTTTTAATTCTTCTTCGCTTTCCTGTTGTATTTCCTCTACATCTTCTTGTATATCATCGACGTCTTTTTGTATTTCATCAATATCTTTTTCAATGCCTTCCACGTCTTCCGCTATTTCCTCTACGTTATCACTGATTTCCTCTACACCCTTCTCAATGCCTTCGACATCTTCGGCAATCTCTTCTACATCCTCCGCAATGTCTTCAATGTCTTGTTCTACTTGAGCAAGCCTTATGGTGTTTTGATTGACTGACATTTGTATAAAAATAGCGAGGTAAATAGCTTCAAGAGAAAGCGCTGTGGTGAGCACAAGGAGCACCCTGTCGAAAGCGATACCAAAGAGAACGAGAGAAAATGAAATAACAAAAAGTGCGGTATGCACAAAAAGTGACTCAATAGAACCCAGCCAGCCGGTCGCCTTGAGTGCAGTTTTCTCTAATCTCTTCTTGACGGTAACTATTTTTTTAGATTTTTTCGTCTGTTTTTTTACCATAAAGTTATTTGAGCTCAATCAAGGATAGCAGTCTATCATAATACGCTGCTATCCTATATACTTAATATGCTTATTGATTTAATTTATATATAACTATGGCAATATTCTACATACTTCTTGCGCTCATTGTTCCTGTGGCAGTAATTGGTCTTATTATCTGGGGAATTGTATTTGCAGTAACCAAAAAAAGTGTAGACAGTACTACGCCAACTGTACCAGAAATCCCAGGGAAAGGAGTCGATGCTTTACTCTATCTCGGTCAATTCATAACCCTCACCTCAGTTGTGGGCGGTCTCATTACTATTATTTTCGAAGCTGTCAATCATCGCTTTAAAGATCAGCTTAACCTTGGTTACGCCTACAATGAACTTATGGCTGGAGAAAGTGTGCGTCTCGCTGTTGCAACCATTATCGTCGCGTTACCTCTTTACTTTGTTCTCGCCCACTACACTTCAAAGAGAATACAAGAAATAAGAGAGAGGGCAAACTTCAGCATGAGAAAGTTTTTCCTCTATGCAATTATCTTTATCACAACGATAACTATAGCTGGGTCACTGGTCACTCTCATTTATCAGCTTCTTTCTGGAGAGCTCTTTGTTCGCTTTGGTCCAAAAGCCGTCGCCCTCGCTCTTATCGCCGGCTTTGTGCTCGCCACTCATCTTTATTTATTAAGAAGAGACTACAGCGTAGAAACAAAAACGCCCCTCTATCTTATTATTGTCTCGACGCTCATCGTCATCGCCGTTATTGTTTATGGTATTGCTGAAACTGGTTCACCGAGGAAAATCAGAGCTCTTCGTTTTGATAATGAAAGACTTACCAGGCTCTCAAATATACAGCAAAATGTACTTCAATTTTGGAAGAAGGGGGGCGTTCTACCAAAGAACTTTGACGATCTTAAGAATGACTTCGGCACAAATATACTTCTTGTTGACCCTGAAACCAAGAAGCCATTTGAGTATAAGGTTATAAAAGATTCAGAAATAACAACTTTGGAGAATTGTTCAAGCTTTGGTCAATATGCTGGTAGTGAACCACGCTTTTGCCCAAAAACGATAACAGCGCTTTCTAATGCATCATTTGAAATCTGTGCAGAGTTTGGTGAAGCAAGGGATGCCGGTACTGCATACGCAAGCAAGGATGGTGTCGGTGGAGTTTATGATATGTCTGTGCCAGCATTAGGAAAAGGTGGAGATTATGTGAGTAATGAGTCTATCAACTATTATTATGGTGGATATGGAAGCAATACGAATGACCCGAGCTGGTTCCACCCTAAGGGAAAGCATTGTTTCAAGAGGACGATAGATATCAATCAGCATTCTGTTTATGGTAAATAATGATGTAACTTGTTTGCGTTTTTGATAACCTTATCATAAAGTAAAGAAATGGCATATAACTTTAAGGAAATAGAAGAAAAGTTACAAAGAGAATGGCAGAAGGAAAACCTCTACGGAACTAACGTAGCGAGCGATAAGAAGAAGCTCTATCTTCTCGTAGAATTTCCTTACCCATCGGGAGCAGGTCTTCATATGGGTCATATGAGAAGCTATACGGCAATGGACGTTATCGCAAGGAAAAGGCGCGCCGAAGGCTTTGAGGTTCTGTTTCCCATCGGCTGGGACGCATTCGGACTTCCTGCGGAAAATTATGCCATCAAGACCGGCATACACCCAAGTGTCACGACAAAACAAAATATAGACACCTTCAGAAGACAGTTAAAGGCGTGTGGTTTCTCTTTTGACTGGTCGCGCGAAGTGGATACCACGGATCCGAATTTCTATAGATGGAGCCAGTGGATATTCCTCAAGCTTTATGAGAGAGGACTTGCTTACAAGAAAATGATGCCGGTGAATTGGTGTCCAAAAGATAAGTGTGTACTTGCCAACGAAGAAGTGGTGGATGGTAAGTGTGAACGCTGCGGTACCGAGGTGACAAAAAAGGATAAAGAGCAGTGGATGCTTGCGATTACGAAGTATGCCGAAAGACTTCATAAAGACCTCGATGACACGGCTTACCTAGATAAAATAAAGATACAACAGAGAAATTGGATAGGGCTATCTGAGGGGAGTGAGGTTGAATTCAGACTAAAAACTACAAGCCTCCAGACGCAAGAATTTTCTTTCACTGTTTTCACAACTCGCGCCGACACTCTTTTCGGCTGTACATACTGCGTACTCGCCCCAGAGCACCCACTCGCTCTAGAATTACTTCAAATTGGTCAAATTGAAAACAGGGACGAAGTAGTTGCGTATCAAGCAGAAGCAAGACAAAAGCTTGATATTGATAGATCTGCTGAGGGGAGAGAGAAGACAGGGGTAAAATTAGGTGGTGTCATGGCAATCAATACTGCAAACGGTGAAGAAGTTCCAGTTTTTATTGCTGACTATGTGCTTCCGCAGTATGGTACGGGGGCCATCATGGCAGTGCCAGCACATGACGCGAGGGATTATGAATTTGCTAAGAAATATGGACTGCCTGTGAAGCATGTCATCGCCACAACAAAAGGTAAAGTTCTTGAAAATTCGAAAGAAGTTGAAGGGTCTGTTGTCGTCGTTTATGATAAAACTACTGATAAGTTTTTAAAACTCATTAACACAAAGTCAAACGAGGCATGGCTTCCTGGTGGTGGCAGAGAAGAGGGTGAGTCCTTTGAGCAGGCGGCAGCACGAGAGTTAAAAGAGGAGACAGGTTTTGATTCTTTTGAACAAATGATAGAACTCGGATCTCCGATTCTTTCATATTATTACAATAATTTAAAAGAGAGCAATAGAAAGTCACTCGGACATAGTTATATTGCTATCGTTGACGGAGCTAACCAGGAAGCTCTATCTCTCGAAGAGCATGAACAGTATACAACTACGTGGGTAACATTTAATGAATTGTATTCTTCTATCGAAAAAACACAGGGCGGTGTTGATCACTGGCTCGAAATACTTTCTCGTGCGAAGGTAGTTGTTGACGGTATAAAAACAAAAAAGAATACTTTTTGTATTACTTCAGTGGACGGAGCTTTAATTAACTCTGGAGAATTTACTGGTCTCTCTTCCGAAGTCGCACGCACAAAAATTACAGAGAAAGTTGGGGGTAAAATTGTCACCAAGAGTAAGCTCCGTGACTGGGTTTTTGCTCGCCAGAGATATTGGGGTGAGCCAATTCCTATAGTCTATGACAAGAACGACATGATGCACCCCGTAGCGGAGACAGATTTCCCTATTATACTTCCTCAAGTAGCGAAGTATGAGCCGACGGATAATGGTGAGTCGCCGCTTGCTCAAATAACAGATTGGGTTAATGTGCAAGGTTTTCTTGATGGAAAAAAACATTTTGTCAGTATTCCAGGATTTGAATCTATCTCTTACAGTAAAGATGAGCCACTTGATATTAATATGGGTCCACATGGTGATGCGTATCAAAGTAAAGCTTCCATTATCGAGCGAAGCAATGTTGCCTGTATCGTCAAACACCCAACAGAGAATAAATACTTGCTAGCAAAATGGAAAAAAGTAGACTGGTCTGGCTTCGTAACTGGCGGTATAGAAAATGGGGCAACGGCCGAAGAGACTGCACGCCAAGAAGTCACTGAAGAAACGGGCTTCACTAATATTGCAAGCGTTGAAGTAAAAGATTTTTCTTCCCATGGTCTTTTTTATCATGTTGTAAAGAAACAAAATCGCTTCGCTCATTACCGTCTTTCTGTTGTCACTCTTTCTGATCTTACTCGCGCACAAGTCTCCGAGGAAGAAACTTCGATTGCGGATTTTGTGTGGGTAGACGAGAAAGAAGTGGAAGGGGCGCTCTCACGTTTTGACATGAAGTCACTATGGCAATTTTACAAAACGAACTCTTTCGATATAAGTAAGAGTGTGTCCGTACAGCAGTTTCGTCGTGAGACAGACACTATGCCTCAGTGGGCTGGTTCGTCGTGGTACTTCATGCGCTACATTGACCCGCACAATGGGAATGCTATAGGAGATAAAGAACTTCTTGCTAAATGGCTTCCCGTAGATTGGTACAATGGTGGCATGGAGCATACAACGCTACACCTTCTCTATTCTCGTTTTTGGTATAAGTTTCTTTTTGATATCGGTCTCGTACCAACGAGCGAGCCATATTATAAGCGCACTTCACAAGGCATGATACTTGCAAGTGATGGCTCCAAAATGAGTAAGTCAGTAGGTAATACAGTAAATCCAGATGAGCTCGTGGCAGAGTTTGGCGCAGACGTGGTGCGAACCTATGAGATGTTTATCGGCCCTTTTGACCAAGCGGTAGCGTGGGATAGCAAAGCCATTGTTGGGGTGAAGCGATTCTTAGATAAAGTAGAAATGCTTGCCGGAAAAGTAGAGGGAGAAAAAGAGTTAGCCGTACTGACACATCAGACTATAAAGTCAGTATCAGAGGGAATAGAAAGTATGAGCTTCAATACTTGTGTCTCTACGCTCATGATATGGGTGAATGAATATGAGAAAGTTGGTACTGATAAAAATAATTTTAAAGCCTTCCTCAAACTCCTTTCTCCTTTTGCACCATTTCTCACAGATCATTTATGGCGAAGTTTTGGAGAGGTAGAGTCAGTGCATAGTGCTGTATGGCCGAAATTTGACGAAAGTAAGCTTATTTCAGATACTGTTACTGTAACCATGCAAATAGGGGGGAAACTTAGAGGAACCATTACTGTTCCAAGGGATGCTACAGAGGACGAAGTGCACGCCGAAGTGAAGAAGCTTGAAAGCTATCAAAAGTATAGTGAAGGAAAAGATTCTAAAAAAATTATTTTCGTACAGAATAAAATTATTAATTTTATCTTCTAGTCTTTTCTTCTAATCTCTTATAATTTATGAACAAAATTACAACCTATTTAACAAAAGAGAATATTTTTATTGGGCTCATTATTTCCCTTACATTTCTTGCGTCGTCAGCGCTTATTGGAAACTCTCTTGCTACTATGCAAAAGTCAGAGCTCATCTCAGTCTCTGGCTCTGCAGAACGTTTGGTTAAGAGTGATGCTGGCAAGTGGACATTTTCTGTCAGTCGAAATAGTGAAGTTGAAGCTTTCGGCTTCACTGCAAAAAGAATGAAAGATGATATCGATAACTCTATTAAATATCTTGTGAATCGTGGTGTAAAGAAGGAAGAGATACGAATAATGCCACTTAATTCAACTAAGATTTGTGCTAATCAGCAACAAGAATCATACACGGAAGGAGGTAAGGAGTGTAGTGGAAGCTTTTCTTATATCTTGAATCAAAAGATTATCGTTGAGTCTATAAATGTTAATGACATACAAGATCTTTCACTCAACGCTGCGCAAAGTTTGCTTGCCATGAGTGCTATAACCATACGTACGGAGCAGGTTGAGTATTTTTATAATGGTCTTTCTGGACTCAGGACGGAGCTACTTGCTGAAGCAATGGTTAATGCGAAAGAAAGGGCTGAAGCATTAGCTAAGAGTACTGGAAATAACATAGGTACAGTAAAAAGTGCGAGTCAAGGAGTCTTTCAGGTAACGGCGAAAAATAGTACTGATGTTAGTGACTATGGTTCTTATGATACAAACTATATTGAAAAGAAAGTAACAGCAGTTGTGAGAGCGAGCTTTTCTGTGAAGTGAGTTTTCTTTGTTCAAACTTCTCTTTGAACTGAGCGTCAAGAAACTTGGTTTCGAAGAGTTACAAAATCAGCAAAGTTTCTAAGGAAATTGATTAGTAAAAAAGCATCTCACACAGAGCGCGTCTACCTCCGTGAGTCAGCTCAATGGAAAGTTTCCTTAACGTGACTAGCCTAAAATAGCCAATAGTTTAAATGACAAGAAACTGGTTTTTAAGAATAAATCAGCAAGCAGAATAGAAAACTATAAGAAAGGATGGTGCCGTAGGCACAAT
>JAYVAE010000057.1:0-19570 GCA_043751115.1 bacterium
TGTAAGTGTTACAAATCAAGCATTTTTTTAGACATTTTATTTGACGTTTTAATTATTTCTGAAATATCCTTATACCATATCATAAAAGTGGGCACCAAAGTTGTCTATTAACTCGAAAAAAGCTAACAATTCGGTATGCCCCGCGCGTCCTCCCCAGGTATTAAGACAGATAATTTTCATAGAAAAAAGTTAGGGGAAATAATTGAGAAAACGGCAAAATCAAAAAGCAATTATTTTGAAACGACAAAAACTTTACCTAAGAAAACATCATCGCCTTGCCGTATTGTGACAACGTGTTCACCAAGCGCTTTTATTGGATTCTTTGTTTCAAGCTGATCTTTATTCAGTGAAATTTTTGTCACTTCGAAAATGGCGTCCAGAACTTCCTGTACGGGAATCGCAGCAAAGAGATGACCATTATCATGCTTCTTCGCGACTAGCTGTACACGAGAACTGGTGAGCGCCTCTTTAAGAGCGTGGAATGCTTTCTTCGCTCCGTCTTTCTCTCGTATCTTTTTTTCTTCCTGCGCACGAAGCTTTGCCATTTCTTGGGGTGTTGCCATGAGCGCGTCTCCCTTACGGACGAGCACATTGATAGCGTAACCGTCTGCCACCTCCTTCACCTCACCGCGCCTCCCTAGTTTTGCAATATCCCTCAGTAATATAACTTTCATCAGATCTATACTACTTCAAACTTTTAACAACTTCAATAGCCTTGAGGAGCTGAGTGTCGTCCTTCTTGTCTTTCTTATACCTTTCTAGGTCAAGATCTGCCTCCACATCAGGCTTTATACCATTTTGTGATATGGAGTTCCCTTTCGGTGTATACCAGCTTGCTACCGTTACTTTGAGCGAACTGCCATCACTTAAATTAATAAGCTTTTGTACCGACCCCTTGCCGTAGGACGTCTTACCGACTACTTTAGCTTTGCCGTGGTCTTGAAGCGCTCCTGCGAGTATTTCTGAGGCAGAAGCCGAGCCTTGATCAACGAGTACTACCATGCGGAGATTCTTATTAAAGTAGTCAAAGCCTAAACTTCGAAATACTTGAGACTCTGCACTGGAAGAAGAAAGTTTCTGAGTAAGAAAAGCACCAAAATTTTTTATTGCTCCAGAATTTTCTGATTTGCCCGACTTTTCATAGCTTGCAGACGTGTCGCCCTCTACCCCACCCTTCGCGCCTTCTCTCACGATAACTGTCCCCTCAGGGAAAAAGAAGCTTGCCATCTTAACCGCAGACTCGAGGTATCCTCCTGGATTACTTCGTAAGTCGAGTACGAGATATTGTGTCCCCGCTTCTTTAAAATCATCCATTGCCTTTTCGAAAAGCTCTGGAGACTCAGCAGAGAAATTGAAAAGTCTAACGACAAAGACGCCATCTCTTTTTTCTGTCTCTATGGTTGGGATTTTGATTTGATCTCTTTTTATTTTCACCTCATACACCTCCCCCTCTTTTCGAATAAGCTTTATGACAACCGTTGTGCCGATTTCCCCTCTTATTTTTGTAACAACTTCTTCTACTGCCTTCCCATCTACTGAAATGCCGTCTACAAAGAGCACCGTATCGCCAGCAAGCACTCCCGCCTTCATGGCTGGACTATCTTTGAGCGGTGTTGTGACGATAATTCTCTCGCCCTTCTTTTCAACTTGCATACCGACACCTCCAAAAGAACCCGTTACTTCTTCTTGAAATGCTTTTGACTGTACTGGAGGGAAAAAGAGTGTGTACGGGTCATTATAAGCGGAAACAAATCCCTTGACTATGCCATACTCGAGCTCCTTATCGGTGGGAAGTGAGGTCGATGCATTCCAAGAGTAGAAGCTCTGGTCGAGCGCCTGCTTTACTTCTCCTAAAATCCTACTTTCTGTTTTGCCATTTTCAGCAAAAGAGCTAAATCTTTTTGCTGCCGCAACATAACCCAGACCAAAAGAAAGGACTGAGAAAATGGTTAGCGCCCAAAAAAACTTTTTAAATTGAGGTTTGCCTCTTGATGCATCACTATTCATATACGCTCAGTATACATCACATTATGATAGAATAAAAAGTATCATGACTATCAAACTTTTTAATACCTTAACGAGAAAAAAAGAGGACTTCATTCCCCTAGAAGAAGGGAAAGTGAAAATATATTCTTGTGGCCCTACAGTGTACCACTATCAACATTTGGGGAATATGCGAGCCGCGATAGTTTCAGATACAGTCAGGAGACTTTTTGTCTCTGCTGGATACGAAGTCACTCATGTTATTAATATCACGGACGTTGGTCATAATGTGGATGATGCAGATAATACAGAAGACAAGATGGAAAAGGGTGCGAAGCGCGAAGGGAAAAATGTCTGGGAAATCGCGAAGTTTTATTCTGAAGACTATTTCAAATGCCTAGAGCTACTCAATATTCCCCTCTCTTCTTATAATTTTCCGAGAGCAACAGACTCTATAGTTGAACAAATCACCCTCATCAAAACACTTGAAGGTAAAGGTTTTACATATATCACAAGTGACGGCATTTACTTTGATACGAGTAAATTTCCATCATATAGCGAACTCGCGAAGCTCGATATTGAAGGACTTAAAAGTGGCGCACGGGTTGAGGAGAATACAGAGAAAAAAAGTATCACTGACTTTGCTCTTTGGAAATTTTCTAAAGAAGGAGAAAAAAGACAAATGGAGTGGGAAAGTCCTTGGGGTATTGGCTTTCCTGGCTGGCACATTGAGTGTTCTGCCATGTCGAAAAAAATACTAGGGCCACACTTTGATATACATATGGGGGGGAAGGAGCATATACCCATACATCATACGAATGAAATAGCACAAAGCGAGTGTGCGAATGGAGAAAAATATGTTAATTATTGGCTACATTATAATTTTTTGAATGACAAAACCGGCAAAATGTCCAAATCAAACGGCGACTTCCTCCGCCTACAAAGCCTTGTTGACGAGGGCATTTCTCCACTGTCCTATCGTTACTATCTCTTACTTGCGCATTATCGCTCTGAGATACAATTTTCTTGGGAAGCACTTCGCGCTGCGGAGACTGCCTATAAAAAGCTCTACGCACTTGCTTCAGAGTGGAATGGTCTTTACGAAAAAAGTGAAGTGACTCCTGACAGAGAAAGCATGCTCGCCTATTATGAAGCACTTTATAACGATGTCGGTACAGCGCAAGCACTCGCTGTCCTTTGGACTATGCTTAAAGATGAAAAGATATCTGATGAAGCGAAGCATGCGACTCTCCTTGCTATGGACCAAACTCTTGGTCTTGATTTCAGAGGATCAACGAAACAGATTTTCACAATCCCTCTTGAAGTACAAAAACTATTAGACGAAAGAAGTGTGTCGCGCGCCGAGAAAGATTTTGCTAAGTCAGATGAGTTGCGAACTGCCATAGAAGGACTCGGCTTTGCGGTAAAAGATGTAGGGGCCGAGCAAACACTAGAATTATTATAGAAAAAACTAAAAAGACCATGTCTCGGTCTTATAGCTGTATACTTTCCTATTTCTTTACGTCTACTTTCTGCTTTTGGCCTTATGGCCACGTTCGGTCTGTTTTCCTTTTTTTATGAGAGTCCACTTTCTAACTTTGCCATTATTTGTCTCGCTTTTTCTTTTGTAAGAGCTCCCATCTTAACTTGCTCACTTACTTTCTCTTTCATATTTTGTTTGTGTATACTCGTCAGCTTTTCTTCTACAGATTGTTCATCATTTCCAGAGAGAAGCACTATTTCTTTTGCGGTTTTCCCTTCACTAAGATAGGTTTTTATCAGAGTCTCTTCTATACCAGTAACATTACTTAGAGTTTTTGCCATGTATTCTTCAAGTTCACTCTTTTCCACTCTTTCTACATCTTGGAAATACGCCTTTTTGCCTTTCTTATTTTTATTTAAAGAAGGCTCTGCCTCAGCTCCTACTTGCTCTTGTGTAACGGAGTAAGAAGCGAGCACACTAAAAAGTACTGCTGTTCCCACAAGTGTGAGTACTGTTTTTTTCATTGATTCAAGATGAATTTTATTAGTATTTTTATTATTATGCTGTACGTTAACGCTCGTACACTTATTATTACAAAGAATAGGTCTCTTTATTTCAAAGTTATCTAAAATGATTTCCATACCCTTTTATAACTTCCCTTATGGCACTCGCGAAGACAATCGGGTCTCTCTTTTCACCATAGACAAGAACAATATCGCCTTTTTCTATTAAGTCCTTACGGAAATATTTTGTATATTTATTTATTCTTATTTCAAGCACATTGCCATTTTCTGTTACTATAGCAAATCCATCATGCGTGCTTGACGACACAAGTACTCCGACAGTAAAGCGGTCAAGCTCCGGATTAAGGTAAAGTGAGATCGGTCTTAGCCTTTCCCTTGTTACTTCTTTTTCTATATGTGACATGACAAAAGGATGCATGCCAGACTTTGCGACATAAAGACCAGAAACTCCAACAAATCCAATCACAAAAAGGAATAAATAAAGAAGCGGTAGCCGATACACAGAAAATGCATTCTTTGCAAGCATGAGGAGTCCAAAAAGTGAAATCACGGATATAAACACGAGTTTCCACGGAAGACCATTCACTATGCTAAATACTCCGTAGGCTCCAAATGGTGAAAGGAGGAGGAGTCCACTTTTCTCAAGTGCGTAAAGCGTCAAGGAGACAGTATAAAGAGCAAAAAGAAGAGCTATAATAATACTAAACAGTGTGACAAAGGTTCTTATAATAAAGTAAAGTCTCGTATGAGGAGAAATATGCTCTTTCTCAATGTGCGTCAGAACTTTACTTTTAAGCGTGCTATATTTTTTTTCTATTTTACTCATACTCTTCTAAAAATTCTGCTAATTGTTTTTTCGCTCTCATTATTCGAACCCCTACTGTCGCTTTCGGTATTTGTAAGATTTCACTTATCTCTTCATAACTTTTATCTTCGTAAAGGAAGAGCAGCAACGGCTCTTTATATTTTGGCGATAGAACACCAATAATTTTTTCAATTTTCTCTTTCTCTTCTTTCTTTATCGCTTCTTCATAAGGATTCTTCCCAGTGACAAATTGCGGAAAAAAAGTATCGAATTCAAAGAGGGAAAAATGACTCGATTTTTTCTTCTTGAGAAGATTGACATACTCATTATGAGCAATACGATATATCCAAGAAGAAAAGGACCTACTTGTATCAAAGCTATTTAAATTGATATAAGCCTTGATAAAAACGTCTTGAACTATATCTGTGACACTGTCCTTATCTGAAACAAATCTCTTTCCATATCTTACGAGCTTATTTTCATACCTTTCAATAAGAACTCCATAAAGTTCCTTATTTCCTTCTCGTATCTTAGAAACAATATTTTCATCGCTCTCATCTTTCATACTCTTTCTCCTTAGTATAATACATATTTGATTTCCATTTTATTTCAAGGAAATGGGTTCATAACTCACTTTCTCTCACTATATAAGGATTTTGTTAGGCATAAAAACAAAAAGAGGCTGAAGCCTCTTTTTGTTTTGCGTTTTCGTTTTTCGAAAACGAAAGCACAATAAAGTATAAAGAATTACTAGTCTTCTTTTGGAACAGTGACTTTCTCAATAAAGCGAGCTGCCGCATCTCTTCCTCCAAGACCAAATGAGAGGCCAAGGGCAAGACAAATAGCAAAGACAATACCTGCAAAAAGAGTTTGTACCATTGCTCCTGCTATTTCAAGCTGATTGAGCGCTGGGAGCACACCGGCAATGATCACTATAGACCAGCGGGCAAGCACCGCTACGAATTCTGCTTGCTGTATGCCTGTTGCTTTTACTGAATGCCTGACAAGTTTTCCGACGAAATCTCCAAGAAGGGCTGCGATAATAAGTATAATAACCGCAACGATAACCTTAGGTATATAGGTAAGCACACCAGAGAGTAATGTTGTCACTTGATCGAGACCGAGGACATTTGTCGCCGCGACAGTAAATCCAAGGACGATAAACCACTTGACTAGTCCATCGAAGAAACCAGCGATGGTAATATGAAATCCTGCTCTTTCGCTGACAAGATCAAGTCCGGCCTGATGAAGCGCTTTGTCAATTTTAATACGAAGAATAATTTGTCTTACTACCTTTCCTGCTATAGTTCCAAGCACAAAGCCAAGACCAAAGAGAATAAGTGCGACTACCGCCGCAGGGAGAAACATCATAACTGTCGCCCATGTCGCTTGTAGCGAGGCGGACAACATTGAGAGTGGGTCTGGATACATATGGTAAATAAATATTATCTATAGATTCACCCTTATACCGACATATAAAGGTGATTACAGTATACAAAGGAAAATGAAAGTAACGTAGTGGACAAAGGGCAATATAGAGCAGGATAGGGCTAGAGAAAGAGAAAGGAGAAGGTATAGAAAAAGACAAATGGCAAGATAGAGAAAGGAAAGGTATTAAAAACCTCTTGATAGTTTGTCTATGACTACCTCATGATTCATAGTAAAGATGTCACCCACGAACTTATCATACATTTTAAGACGATACTCATACTCTTCTGTATCCATCATCGATATAAGGAGTGACCTGCCGAGTTCGGCAGAGAGGGCATCGAGCACTTTATCTGATTTTACTTTATTGAGAGCCTCTCCAACAATGAGTATATCGACACGGAATTTTTCTGATTCTACAAAGACGCCTGCGAGCACAAAGAGTTTGATACGCCCTACTTCGCGAAAACGTGATGCAATTTCTTTTTTATCTAAATTTTTGAAATCAAAAAGTAATTCTTTGAGAGCCTCGTTGTGGGGAAACTCTTTACAGAGTGAATAAATTACTCCCTCTTTTGTTTTCATTTCTTTTTTCTTTCCAACAGGAATCGTAATTTTTCCTCTTTTCTTTTCAAGAAATCCTATAGAGGTGAGTAAGGAAAGCTCTTTAGAAGTGAGAGGGAGTTTACTTTTTGTTATAATCGCAAGCGTATGAAGGTCAATCACTTTTTCAGACTGATGAAGAAAAAAACGCATTATTTTAACGCGCTCATATCCGCCGAGAAGCTTTGCAAGGAGTTCCATAGGCATTCATTGTAACAAGAAAAAAAGTCTTACGGAACTTGTGGTTTTTGGAAAATATGGTCGGATGGGGACGAGTTGTGGGTTCTAAGTTATGAGTTATACGTTTGAATAAAACTTGTGACTTACAGCTTTCAGCTTAAGTCTTGTTTTTGTCATCCCAGAAAGGCTGTAGTCAGGCTTATCTGGGATCCATCCCCATAATCGCATTCTGGACTTCTGCTTTCTTAGAGATGACAGCCTAAATGCTAAGTTAGCTCAGCATGCAGGTTAATCCATTTTGGATTATTTTTTTCTATCAGTTCTATTTTCCAAGCCCTCTTCCACCCTTTGATTCTTTTTTCCGTTTCTATTGCTTCTGACACTTGAGAAAACTCTTCGAACCAGACTAACCTGTTTACATCGTACTTTTCTGTAAAACCTTTGTGTAGTTTTGCTTTATGCTCAAGCACTCTTCTCTCTAAATTATTCGTTACTCCAACATAAAGAGTTCCATGTTTATTACTTGCAAGTAGATAGACGTAATAGCCCATACCTAAAGTATATATCACGCTCGAGATAAACAAATAGAGATGGATTCCTGGTCAAGCCAGGAATGACAAATGCCAAATTCAGAAATACTGGACCCCAGTCTTCACAGCGTCCAAGACGTCATCCAAGATGTTCGTGCGCTCACTCATTGCTTGCTAGCAGAGGGGTGACAATACACACGATAACTACTAACCCCTCTTTAATCACAACAAAAGCGCGCTATAAGGCGCGCTTTTGTTTCGTATTCTTTCAGAAAAAGAATTGAAGGGATTGGAAGCCTAAGCAATTGAATGAGATTCGAGGAGAAACCTTTATTTTTAAGGAGATGTACTTATCGTACAATGACGAAAAAATAAAGGTTTCTGAGTCACCAGACGAATGTCTTGGACAAAAAGAAGGTCGCCAATTGCTTAGGCTTTAAACTACTTTAGCTCAACTTTTGTTCGCTTCGCTCATGCTCCTTTGGTCGCACGAGCGTACTATAAGTGAGAAAATAAAATACATACTATTTCTAGTATGTATTTTATTAAGCGAAGGTATGCCGCTCGAGGCGACACCTACGCAAAAGTTTTTCTAAAGCAAGCTTCACTTACTTTAGTTCAACCTTTGCTCCAGCCTCTTCAAGCTTCTTCTTGAGCTCTTCAGCTTCAGCCTTTTTCACATCTTTCTTAAGGTCAATTGGCGCTCCGTCTACGAGATCCTTAGCTTCCTTGAGTCCAAGGCCAAGAGCTTCCTTAACTACTTTCATAACTGCAATTTTTTGCTCGCCAATTGCAGCAAGGTGTACTGTGTACGCATCCTTACCTTCTTCAGCTACTACAGCTCCTGCTGCAGGAGCAGCAGAAACTGCTGCTGCTGAGACACCAAATCTTTCCTCGATAGCCTTAACGAGATCGTTAAGTTCAAGCACTGACATTTTCTCAATCGTTGTGAGAAGATCGTTAAACTTTTCCATACTGTATAAATAAACTTAATTGTTGTGTAATTGTAATGAAGAGAAACTAATTGATACTACACTTCCTTTCTCGGGCGAAATCAGTTTAGGCTGATTTTTTAGCCCTAAGACACATTGCTGTGTCCGGGCGAAATCAGTTTAGGCTGATTTCTTTGCTGCCACTTCAGAGACTGCAATTGCAATTCTTTGCATTGGAGACTTGAGAAGGTAAGCAAGCTGAGAGAGCAGTACATCACGCGAAGGAATGGTAGCTATTGCTGTCATTTCCTTTTGTGACTTGAATGCTCCATCAAATATTCCACCCATAAGCGTGAGCTTACCTTTATGAGTCTTTGAGAACTCATAGGAAAGTCTTGCTGGAATGAGAAGATCCTCGCTCACGATAACCGCCATTTCATTTGCGATAAAAGGAGCCTCCCCTGTTACCTTTCTGTCTTTAACAGCAAGATCCCAAAGTGTCTTCTTTACCACAAAGTAGGAGCTATTATCAGCGCGCAAGGTGCGACGTAGTTCTTCGGTGTGCTTCACTGGAAGCCCCTTGAAAGAAACGTACGCAACAGACTTTGCTTGCGAAAGTGCTTTCTTGTAGGTATCAATTAATTCAATCTTCTTTGCTTTTGGTAATGCCATAGCAAGAGAAAATTATTTTGTAATGTTCAAAGAGTTTTAAAGCTCTTTTCTATAAACTAAGCGAGATGTATACAGGTTTTAAAGTCTGTATTTCCTCCGCCGGATTTATCTAGGGCAATAGAAGGACGCCATATACTTTACTTGCTAGTAAAGTATATCTTCCTCGCTCTACGCTCGTCGACCGACTTCTTAGGTTTACTTCATCACTCTAACACGTTTTTATGCTTATTTCAAGAGAATCCTGAGCCACATAAACCCTCTTGAACCATCTTGTCATTCCTGAGCTAGCAAGCGAACGTCTTGGACGCTGAAGTATTTTTGTAGTCAAACTTATTTGCGTCCAAGACGTTCGCTTGCTAGCTCAGGAATCCATCTCCTTAATTTCATCATGGATTCCAGATATTTTGAGTACAAAATTCTGGAATGACAAGACGTTCGGTCCGAGGTGGCGCCCAAGACGTTCGCCTGCTAGCTCTAGAATGACAATACCAATACATTAATTTACCTCAGGATAAAGGTCCTTCCACTTTGGATTATTCTTTTCTATAAGTTCTATTTTCCAAGCCCTCCTCCAACCTTTCATTCTCTTTTCCGTTTCTATGGCTACCGATATATCTGAGAGTTCTTCGAACCAAACCAGCTTATTAACATCATACTTTTCGGTAAAACCTTTATGTACTTTTGCCTTATGCTCAAGCACCCTTCTCTCTAAATTATTTGTCACACCAATATAGAGAGTTCCCTTTTTATCACTTGCGAGTAGATAGACGAAGTAGCTCATATCCAAAGTATAGCTCTTAGATCTTATTCGTATCAATGCTGGATTCCAGATATTTTGAGTACAAAATTCTGGAATGACACTGAGATGACAGAAACTATTCATATCTTGAACCCAAGCTGTCATCCCAGAATTTTTGTACTCAAAAATATCGGGGATCCAGAATTAAGGTGGATAGATTCCTGATAAGGCCGAGTACAGCCTTTCAGCGCCCAAGACGTTCGCGTGCTCGCTCAGGAATGACAAATACAAAAGTGACACAGTGCTCTCGTATCTGATCTAGACACGAGTCTTTCTTGCGGCTTTTTTCTTACGTCTTTCGGCTTGTATACAAGCGATAAGAAGAAAGCCTCAAGTCGCAAGAAAGACCGAGTAAAATAACGTATAGCCACCTTCCAAGTACCTTATAAACTGGGAGGAATCTTTCTTGCAGTTTTTTTCTTAAGTCTTTCAGCTTGTACACAAACGACAAAAGCGCACCTTGCGGTGCGCTTTTGTTTCTCCTTACTTCAGCCCTTTGACGTATTTCTTTGCGAGCCCTTCACCCTCTTTCGCCGCCTTAATATACAAAGCAACCTCCTTCGTTATTTTCGGAATGAGGACTTTTTTACTTGTTTTTACCTTAATACCATAGATACTTATCATATATTCTATACTATACTCGCCCGACAGAAATGTCAAAGCCGTTTTCAAGAGCTATTTCTCGTTCGTACTTTATTAACTCTTGTAAGAACTCAGAAGCCTTTCTACGGCTCTTGAAGGTAAGCCTTTGATACGTAAGTCTTTCACTGTCTTTACGATAACTACTAACATATATTTCTACTCTTGTCGTAGTATTCTCCAGTAGTTTTGAAACGGTGTGCTTACTTTTTATCTGGGTGAAAAAGAAATTTTCTAGCGGCATTTTCCGTTCCCTTGCAAAAAAGACATCCAAAGACTTAAACAAATCAAGAGGGAGAATAAGAACAACTTTGAGCTTGGCCCGTCCCTTTGTATATTTTTGTATATTCTTCGACTTAATCACAAAACCTCCTTCGTTTTTTAAGGTGCCGTCGTAGACTAATTGATCCTTTTTCGTCAGATATGACGTCGCGTACTCGGTCTTCCCGCTCGCCGTACCGCCGGCCATAAGAATAACTCTTTTGTAAAGACCGCTTTTAAGGGCAAGAATAAAATCTTTATCTGCAAGCCTGGCACTTGCTTGATGAAAGTTTTCTGATCGAGATGCGTCATATCCAAAAACTTTTTTCTTATACTCATCTACTTCGATAATCATAAGAAAAGTATATACCTGTACGCCACAAACGACAAAAGCGCACCTTGCGGTGCGCTTTTGTCTCTACCTAGATCACTCTAGACTGATTTGTTCAGAATCTTTTTCTCTTAAATTACTTTAAGTGAGGAAGACGTGACGCAAATTAGTAGTTCTTAACGAGGAACGAAGTGTTAGGGAAATTAAGTATTCCAACACCTGTAAGCCCTACAGAAGCACTTACTGTATCATTCCAGATGAACAATGACTGATCAGGGTTAAGCTGTGTAGCAACCTGCGCACTGACTCCGAATCCACCTGTGTTTCCAATTGTTCCCCATACTTCAAAGACCTTTGACTGGCCAGCTGAAAGTGTGTAAGGAGTAAGAAAACCGAGGTTGTAAGCTGTTCCTGTTGTAACTGATCCTACATTGTTCGTAAGTGCGGATGTATTTCCATTCTCACGAATATGAGCATTAGCTACTGTTGTTGTACCGCCAGTTGACCATGAAGTGACGACTGAAGTTGTTCCGATTGCGATACCACCATTGGCATCAGCAGTTACGGTAAATTCACCGAGCTTCATAGTACCAGCTGATAGAGTACCTGATCCATTCATACCAGTTACTGTCGGCTTTGAAGCGTAAAGCTTCATAGTGTTTGAAGGAACTGAGTTTGAATTAGAGATAACTGAACCGTTTCCTGATGTAGCCTCGATATAAGTCTGAGCTACAGAAACAGAAGCAATACCTGCTGTAAGTGAACCGTTAGTAGTTGCATTCTTGAAACCAGCGTACTTAACAGAAACCGCGACATCAGTACCAGTTGTTGAAACTGGAATTGAAATACCGGTAACCTTAGCAGCAAAACCAGCGACAAAGTTTGCAGTAATACCATTAACCGTTACAGACTCGATAGCGTCAGTACCAGTAAGCGTGTAGCGTAGTTCGCGGACAACTGCATCACCTGTTGCTGTTTGAAGCTTGAATGTTGCAATAACCATATTTGAACTACCTACTACATACTGAGCAACTGCTGATGATGATACTCTCGTAGCATTAGCAAGCGTTGCTGTTACTGAAGTAGTAGTGATACCAGTTGCAGCAAGAGTAGCCACTGTACCTGATACTGGACCTCTTGTTGAAAGTGAAAGATCAGCCTTCACTGTACCTGCTGAAACTCCTCCGATATCTGCAAAGACATCAAATGTCCTTGTAGAGTTCATTGGGATAACAACATCAGAGAATGAGATAGTGTTTGACGCTGTCACATTTCCGATTGGAGTACCAAGAGTCTGGTTTCCGACCTTAAGAGTAAGGTTAGAAACGTTTGATAGAGAGTAAGAGGTAACAAGACTTACTGTTGCACCATTTACTACTGTATCTTCTGCTGAATCAGCCTGAAGGGTGAATGAACCGATTCTAACCGCTGTCGTATTAGGAGCAGTTGTTTTGTCAGTGAATCCTGAAGTTCTTGCGAATTGACCAGCACCAGATGAAATAGTAAGTGCATTACCGGACACAGGACTAAGTGCTACATCAGTGAGTTCATTTGAACTTTGGCCTTGTGCATTGTTCGGTAAACCACCAATAGTTGCAAAGATAGCACCTGCTGTATAGCTGACACTAGTCTGGCTCTTGATATCAGCCTTCACTGAAACAGTCACTGACTGTCCAGCTGGGATGATAAGTGAAGAACCGAGATTGAAGTTAAGAGCTGGTGTTGTTGTACCTGTCTGAGCCCAGTTCTGTGAAGAACCAATCTGTCCTCCGTTAAGGAAGAGTCCTACATTCGTAAGACCATTTGGTGATGGAAGCGTTGTTCCGTTACCAAAAGGAAGATTTGGAGTGACCTGAAGTGTGTTCACTTTTACATCTTCTCCGTAAGCCTTAATAGTGAATGATGAGATAGTCATGTTCGTAGCACCACCTGTTACTTTGTTAGCAACGAAGCTCGGGTCTACGTTCACAACTGCTGATCCCTTGTTCACAAGAATAGTACCGTATACTGAGTTACCGCTAGAAATGTTTCCTAGTCCAGTAACTGTCGCAGCGACGTTTACGCCAGTAAGGTCACGATCCTCGAACATAAGGTCTGCAACGTTCTCGACTGAAAAAGTCATCGTGCGGTTTGAGCCTTTCATGATGTCTCCACGTACGTCGATAGTGTGTGAACCAGTTCTGATAAGCTGTGGCATTGAACCTAGATCAAAAACAACTTTGTTGTTATTTGTTGGATTAACCATAGCTGGACCTGCTACTCTTGCTCCATCTACGAAAAGTGAGAGATTAGCTGCAGAATCAACTGGAGCTGAACCTACGAACTTGAAAGTAGCGGCCTTGAGATAGACATCGCGTGTACCAACATTTGCTGTACCTGACCAAACATTGTAGTTAGTTGTTCCAGCATCGACAAATCGAGGTGTACCAACCATTACATTAAAGTTTACTGTTGCAGGGGTAACATTTGACGCTATCGTAAGGACATTGCCCATAACGTTAGTGAATGTTGCTGCTGATGAACCCATAGCGGTGACGCTATTGAGCTTAACACCAACTGCATTTCCTCCAGTTCCTGATGCGATATCAGCTCTTACAGTGATAGTACGAGTACCATTTACTGTGAAGAGTCCTGAACCTGCATTGAAACGGATGAAACCACCTGTTACAACAGAAGCTGCGTCTGTAAGACGAACATTTCCATCGTAAAGGTAAACGTTGTTAAGAGTTGAATCTGTAGAAACACCGGTTCTTTGTAGTTCGATGTTTGTGACAGTTCCATTACCTGTGAAAGTAAAGTCAGCGAGTCTCGCTGCTGCTTGACTTACAACAAGCTGTCCTGTTGGCTGCATGTTTGAAAGCATGACAGATACAGGACCTGATGTTGTTCCACCAGGGTTTCCACCAGCTGAACACATTTGTCCTGTTACAGGACTAAAGCCAGCTGTTGATGTACATCCAGG
This sequence comes from bacterium, assembly GCA_043751115.1. Taxonomy (GTDB): domain Bacteria; phylum Patescibacteriota; class Minisyncoccia; order Phycocordibacterales; family UBA5272; genus UBA11704. Next base: position 14,133 of record JAYVAE010000057.1, read on the forward strand.
AGGGAGAACGTTTCCACCGGTGTTTCCACCAGTACAAACTTGGTTAAGAAGTCCACGTGTTCCTGCGAACACATTTCCCGATGGTGAATTGATACCAAGCTCAGCTAAGTGAAGTGCCTGGAATCTGTTAACTGCTGTATGAGTAGCTGGACCGAAAGTAGAAGTCTCCATTCCTGGTGACCCTGCTCCTGATACGGCGACACGTGTTTGTGGGTACATGTTAAGAACTTTTTGAAGGTTACTAACATCTGCACCTCGTGAACTGTGCTTCATGTTCGTGTTGAACTTGTAAGAACAGCTCATTGTTGGAAGGTTGAGAGCTGCTGATGCAGATACTGCACTAGCGATTGCTCCTCCTAGGACTAGCGCTATTGCGCCAGTCTTGATTGAGAGTATACTCATAAATTTATTGAAGTGTATAAGATGTTTTCTAACTCGTTTCTAACTATAGAGTCAGGTTATTTCCGTTTGTGTAGTTTCGACATAACTAACGAAAATAAACTAAATGACAAAACGAAATCGTTTAGCCAAAATACGGAAGCTTTTTATTTGCGTCACTATTCTGTTTTCAACGATCATAATTCTGCCCTTATTAAGATACTCTATAATAACGTATCTCAAATACCAGAGGACGCTCTCAAACAGAGACGTCTACAAGAGAGTATAGAGCTTATCTGCAAAACTGCAAGAATCTTTTTCAAGAAACTATATTTTTTGTGGATAAAGCGACTACCTTTTTCTTGAAGTACATTTCGGTACTTGGAGGTAAGTTTAGCACAGGAAGCCCTAAAAGTCTATTCTATCTTGGGTTATTTTTGAGTTTTCTACTTTTTGCTTTCTACTTTTTTTGGGTCGACCTTCAGAATGGCTTTCTTAACGTAGGCAAGCTGTTCCGAAAAGATTCTGTGAAGTAGGGAAATAAAGTATGAAACCTTGAGAATAACCCAGTAATTTTCGTAATCTTCTTATTAGCTTTTATTCTTTCTCTGCGCCTTTACGCGTCCCTCACATAATAAAATACGGAAGAAGGGATAGTTTTGGTTCACATTTTTTGAGTGTCATGTAGTGAAAAGTCATAGTCAAAAGATTCTTTATTTTTAGAGTCTAAATACTTTCTATTTTTGGAGCACTCCTTCTCCCTTGCCCCCTTTATGCTTTTTGTATTTTACAACTTTAACTTACTAGGAATCGCATCACTTTTACTTCTCTTTTATTAGTATTAGTCTTTCGTCTTCTTTTCTAGAAAAAAAAAGATAGCACGACGTTGTGCTTACCGTGGCTACATGTAGTCCAGTCTTTAAAATATGTCTTTTATATCAACAGATGACCTTATTTGTCCTTTATAAAATTCTTCCTCGACGCTTTCTATCTGAGCACATAACGGCTCCATCTTTTTTCTCCTATGCGCTGCAAAATATGATCGAACACGAGAGTATTTAATTCTCTTTGTATTGTCTTCTCACTACAGCCTTTTACCTTTGCTGAAATTTCTTTAATACTAATGTCACGATCTTTAACAAAGACGCTCAGTATTTGCTCTCTTCTTCCAACCTTTCTTGCTTTGAAAACTCCGCGGGGGAATTCCTTCTCTCTTTGATTTATCCAAACTTTTGCCACCACATCATCTTTACTCATTAACGACTTATGCTCATCACTTAACGAGCGTCGCTTTTCACTTAGAAGAAGTTCATTACCGTGCTCCCGGCTTTCACTGCCACTATTACTATCGCCACTACTTTCATTTGTCCTTATGTCTACACTTCTCTCTTTTTTCTCTTCTACTCTATCTTCCAGACTTGCAATAAGGTCATGGGTAGCATCTAAACTTTCAAAGAGTGTCTGCTCTTCTGTTTCGAAAAAATGTCTGAGAGTTGCAAAACCTCGGAGTAGTAGCTCCGCGTTCATAATAGAAATTGTCCTTGAAACTTTTGCGACAGATAACTTTGACTCTATTCCTTCTAAGGACAAGAGTATCGCTTGAGTAACTTCTCCTTTGTCTCTTTTGCTGTCACTTGCATTTTCAATGCACAGAGAGAGTAGTGTAAGTCCATCCGTTCTTAGGGTACTTTTCAGTGGTTCCTTCTCGGAAAGAAGGCCTGTTACAAGATAAAGCGCTGATATCATTTTCTCAGCTCTCTCTGAAGCGGCTACTCCTAATTTGTCTTTTTTTATATATGACATATTGTCTTTTATAGTGATAGTCATTTGCTATCTGTTGCGATGTGCACAGTTACTGTCTTTTACTATGATGCTAATTTTTGTCTTTTATTTGTAAGACTTTTTCTGTGCGTCTCTTACTTGTCTTTTATGAAAACTTTTTTTGATTGCCATCATTCTATGCCTTTTATATTTTTTGTCAAAATAGACAAAACTTTTTTTTGTGTCTTTTAATAAGACTCAAGGTCTTTGTGCGAAGCTACAGAACCAAAATATTTTGAGTGACTAAATATATCCAACTGCCAGCATGACCGTAATAACTGAGAACGTATACCTTAGTACTATTTGCTACTGACCATCAGCTATAAGCTCCTACTCATTAGGAACAATTACCATATAGTGAGTGCCCCAAAACTATCACCATAAATACCGCTCATTTCTTGCTATACTTATAACTACTTATTAGTATTATTAGTAACAACTGAAGAAGAAGATCCCTATGGCAGATTTAAAAGACGATAAAAGAAGGAAAAAAAATAAAGACCCTCTTCACACTGAGACGGTACTTGCAATGCTCTCGGTACTTACCCTCATCTTCGCTCTTCTTATTGCTCTCGGCGCAACTCATCTAGGAGGTAAAGGTGGTGAAATAATTTTCAAAGGCTTCTACGCACTTTTCGGAGTGTACGCTTTTGCTACACCTTTTTTATTCTTAACTGTTACCTATTACTTATGGAAAGAAGAAGCTCCGGACCTTCCCCTCTTTAAAACAACTGGCATTATATTTTTACTTCTCGGAGCTGCTGTAGTCATGGACGTCTCGAGTAACACTCACCCGGCAGGGCTCCTTGGGCAAACTCTCGCGGGACCACTCCTTACCTACTTTTCTCCCTTCTTTGCACTTTCTATTGGCGTCGCTATTATCGTTATCGGAAGTCTCATTGCATTAAACAGAAAGCCAGACTTCAGCACTGTGGTGCGAAGCCTCTCTTTCTTGTCCTACCTTATTCCTTCTTTCTCATTTTTGAAAAGGAAAGCGAAGATGAGTGAGGTGAAGATAGTAGAAGAAGAGCTCATGGACAATCCCCTTGAGCTCGCTTTATTTGAAGAAGAAAATACTGAGCGATTAGAAAAAGAGGAAAGTAATGTGCGCGGTGAGCTATTTAGAACACTGCATGTCGAAGATGAAGATTCGCCATCACTCAAAAAGGAAAAGAAAGTAGAAAAGCAAAAGCCAATACTTTTAACTCCGGAGTTTGTTCCACCTCCCCTTGATATATTAAACGTCGACTCTGGGAAAAGCGGAGCGGGAGACAGTAAAGCAAAAATGTCCACCATACAAAGAACCCTTGAGCATTTTAAAATTCGAGTTGAAATGGGTGAGGTGACTGTTGGACCAACAGTAACGCAATTTACTTTAAAGCCGGCTCAGGGGGTAAACCTTTCAAAAATTTCTGCCCTTCACGACAATTTATCTATGGAGCTTGGTGCAGAGTCTCTCCGTATCGAAGCACCGATTCCAGGAAAGACTCTCGTTGGTATTGAAATACCGAATGAAAGGAAATCGATACTTGGACTACGCTCTATGCTCGAACTTGAACAATTTGACGATGGAGGTGCGCTCACTCTTGCCATAGGAAAAAGTATTGTTGGAAAACCGGTCTTTGCTGACCTTGCTAAGATGCCACATCTCCTCGTGGCAGGAGCAACACGTACCGGTAAATCCGTGACACTGCAAAACCTCCTAATCTCACTCCTCTATAAAAATTCTCCCTACGATCTCAAACTCATTATCCTCGACCCAAAGAGAGTAGAATTCACGGCGTACAATAATCTCCCTCACCTCTATACTCCAATAATCAAAGAACCAAAAGGGGCAATCAAGGCGCTTTCTTGGGCAATACAGGAAATGGAGAGGCGTTATGAGGTGCTTGCAGATAATGGACAAGTGAATGTCGATGATTACAATAAAAAAGTACTCGCCCCAGCGCTTGTTTCTGCTAGGAAAAAGTTAAAAGAAACAGGCGAAGAGCCAAAGAATTTACCTCCAAGGCTTCCTTATATTGTCATAATATTCGACGAGTACAATGATTTTATGCTTTCTTACCCTAAAGAAATAAGCCCCCTTATCACTTCGCTTACTCAGAAGGGGCGAGCTGCAGGCATACATCTTATACTTGCGACGCAAAGACCGGATGTGAAAGTCATCACGGGAACCATCAAGGCAAATATACCTGCTCGTATAGCACTTAAAACAACTTCACAAATAGACTCACGAACTATTCTTGACTCAGCCGGTTCGGAAGACTTACTCGGTAACGGAGATATGCTCTATATGGCGAGTGACAACCCACGACTTGTGAGGCTTCAGGCGCCTTTTGTAAGCACTGAAGAAATAAAAGCTGTTGTTTCTCATATCAAAGCAAGTTATCTTGACTTCATTCCTGATCATATTGATATTACGAAAATTAAGATACAGACGGTGACGATAAGCGGTGATATGGAAAATGACGGCGAGGATAGCGGTGTAGAGCCAGAAGACGACGAAGATTACATGAGCGCTAAGGACTATGTACTCTCGACAGGGAAAGCGTCTACCTCATCTCTCCAAACAGCATTTCGTTGGGGTTATAACAAGGCGGCGCGTATTATGAATGATCTTGAGCGCTTCGGAACGATAGGTCCAGCAAGGCCAGGAGAGAGATACAGAGAAATACTCTCTGTCAAAGAAGAGGTTTCTTTAGTAAAGAATAATGATGACCCCATTGACTCCCTCTTTTCTGAAGAAAAATAAGTATGTTTAAGGAGAAAGGACTACTTATTTTGGGAGGGTGCCTCCTTCTTCTTTTTGTGGGTTACGCTATCACAAAATCATTCCCCTATGTGAGAGGTCCTGAGGTTATCATATACTCCCCTAAGAATGGCGATAAAGTTGGCACTACAACATTCATGCTGACAGGAAAAGCGGTGAGAGTAAGAGAACTTTACCTCTCTGGTAAGAGCGTCACCATAGACCCAGAGGGTAGATTTAGCGAGACTTTTGTTTCTTACTCTCCATATACTATACTGGTTATTGAGGCAGTCGATCGGCACAATAAAAGATCGTTACAAACACTAACTGTCACACCCTAACTTTCACCCACCTATGATCAAGAAAAAAGTAGTAAAAGAAGCAAAAAAAATGGGCATAAAAGATTCTAGCCAAGGAGGAGACTCCAGCGCCCTGCTTAAAGAAATACAAAGTAAATTCGGCGAAGGAGCCATCATGAAGCTTGGCGACG
>JAYVAE010000058.1:0-9371 GCA_043751115.1 bacterium
TGGAAGGTACCCCAAATTTAAGACACCTTTTCTGTACTTTGTAGCATAGCAAGCACGCTACGATTTGCAAACTGTTGTGGGGACATTTTAAGAGCTGAGTGGATACGACTTTTGTTGTAATAATTAATAACTGAGTATATTTCAGCAACTAATTCACCTAAGGTATCAAATCTACCAGGGTCACCAAGTTGTAACTTGAATCCTTTGTAAAATGATTCTTGATACCCATTCTCCCATGGACAACCAGGGGCTGACATGGAGAGTTTTGTACCTACAGTACGAGTAAGATCAGTATATTCTTCTGATGTATACTCACTTCCTTGATCTGAGTGGATAATGCGAGGAGGAGAAAGATGATGTATGGCAGTGAAGAAAGCATTCATGACAAGTTCTGTTGCATGAGTAGAAAGGATGGCAACACCAACAATCTCTCTTGTGAATAGATCAATTACTGTTGCTGGGTATATCCACTCACCCCTGAAGCGTATATAGGTGAAATCAGCTGCATAGATGTCTCCTTTACCACAAGGTGTTTCGGTGAGTAATAGATTTGGGTAAACACAATCTCGTCTAGGAACAACAAAGGGTTTCTTGGCAGTTCTCCTATATGGTTTGATGCCGTAGAGTTTCATTACTCGCAGTACACGCTTCTTGTTGATATGAAGCTGAAGTGCAAGGCGTTTGTGTCCATATGTTGGATGTTCACGGAGACACACTTCAATCATCTGTTTAGTGCTCCAGTCTTTGTCAGGTTTCTTTGATTTGTAGTAAACACTGGTACGTGACATACCTGTATGAACGGCGTGCTTTAAAAGCTTACCAAGCGCCCCTTTTTAGCCTCAGATGAAAGTTTGATAGCAAGGGTCCCTATTATCTGTTTGAGTTCGTTGTTTTCCTTTTTTAGCTTTTTGTATTCGATAACACTCACAACACTTTTAGCACTTGTTCCTAACCATGCGTAGATAGTTTTTACGGATACCCCGTGGTCAGCTGATGCTTGGGAGACACTTACACCATCATTTTTAATACGGTTGATAATTTGTTCCTTAATTTCTTTAGCAACACGAAATCCTCTTTTTGACATATGATGTAATTATATATTTTTTGATAAATTAATCACAGAATACTTGTCTTAAGAAAGGGGTACCTTGCACTCCACCGTAATTAGGATCAAGAGTGGTAGCAATAGTTGAGAAGGAGTTATCTCTTCTTGTTTGTATGCCAAATTGATCAGTTCCTACAGTAAGAGAGCCTGGGGTAGCCATGGAAGCTATGGTAACAGTGCTTGAGGCGGTATTGGTTAGATTACTCCCTGACATATAGATGGAAAAACCGCCAGGCACATTACTCACTGTTGTGGTGAGATCGAAAGATCTACTCGTACCTATTGGTTCGGTAGAGGTTCCGGCTGTACTCATTGCCCACCTGGTACTCGCGGATGATAACGTACCGAAGGAGATAGCAGTATCACTTAAGCTAAAGCTAATACTTGGATCTGTCCAGGCAGTGAGGCAGAGTTTCTGCGAGTAGGTAGAGGAAGCAGCCACAGAAGCGTTATCCCCTGCCTGAGACATGGAGAAGACTGTAGTACCATAGCCAGAGCAACTACTGGACTGGAAACCACTTATCATATTCCAAGGGGTAGAGGTTGCTATGAGACAAGCTTCTCTTTGATATGCAGTAGAAGTGCCGACGTGGCCGCCGTTGGTGGGGGTGATGAGGAGGTCTCGAGGACTTTGGACTGTTGCGAAAGTTGTAGAAAAATTGGCAGGGGTTATCTTAGTAACAGAATTTGATGCAACATTTGCTACATAAATATTGCCAACGGCATCGACAGTTATCCCCTGCGGATTGTCACCCGTTGTGCCGAGAGTACTAGAGGCACCAGCGGGTGTGATTTTGGTAACATTATTTACTAATTCTCCAACTGTATAAATATTACCCTGAACATCGATAGTTACCCTATTTGGACTTATACCCACTGGACTAAAAGTGCTTGATATACCCTGTGGGGTAATTTTTGTAACACTATTCGAACTGGTATTAGCTACATAAATATTACCGCTAGAGTCAGCGATAATTCCCCGAGGACTGCTACCCGTTGTGCCGAGAGTACTAGAGGCACCAGCGGGTGTGATTTTGGTAACATTATTCGAGCTATAATTTGCTGTATAGATATTACCTTGTAAATCGATAGTTATTCCATTTGGGTTAGATCCCGTCGTCCCAAAGATACTTGATACTCCTAATGGGGTTATTTTGGAGACGTTGTTTGAATCATTGTTTGCCGTATAGATGTTACCTGATGGGTCGATGGTTATTGCATATGGTCCAGATCCTGTCGTTCCAAATGTACTCGAAGCTCCGCTTGGGGTAATTTTAGTGACATTGCTTGAAACATTATTTACTATATATAAATTACCTGCAGAGTCACTAGTTATTCCTAATGAGGAGACTCCTGCTGTGCTAAAGTTACTTGATTTGCCATCTAAAGTTATTTTACTGACTTTTCCGGCGTTTGACATAGTATAAACAGTATTACTCGGATGTACTCCCGGGAAAGTAAAGAGCACCTTCCCTCCGACTTGAGCACAGCTTGACGCCGTCACCCCTGTTCTGTCGGTCTCTACCACTTGTAATGTAGTACTAGCCACCGTCGCCCCATTAGAAGAACAACAAATAGAGCGAGGATAGACACTAGCTCCTCCTGCAAATTCGACATGGGCGTTGGTGGTACTAGAAAGGTAGGTGAGACGGACATCTGAGCTTGCACAAGATGTTTTGATATCACAAGTGAGTACATCAGCAAATGTTGTGGTCTTGATACCACCAATGAGAGCAAGGAGAGATACCACAGAAAGAAAGAGAACTTTTTTATTCATGAGAGTAGTTTACTACAAAGATGGAAGAATGAATGGGGAGTCAGAACTCTTTGATAACATCATGAGCTAAGAGTCTCTCGAATTAACCTTTTCTTGTACTCTGTCATGCCTGAGCTAGCAAGTGAGCTAGCAAGCAAATGTCTTGGACCGAACGTCATGGACGCTGCGAAAGCAGGTATCCAGTATGTATAATGCATTCTGTTTTCAGATTACCAAAGACAACATACAAAATGAACGCACGTTTGCTGAGCTTCTTTAGCAAAGAAATGTCAAGTGAGATGCCTCTATACTTTTAAAAGAAGTCTGACGAATTACCAATAACGAATAACTAATAACTTTTTTTCATCTCCCCACAACTTTTCTTACTTTTTCTTTAATGTGCTCTGAAGTAAGACCATACTCTTTATATAGCTCAGTAGGAGTTCCGCTTTGACCAAATCTATCTTCGACAGAAATAAATTCAAGTGGCGTCGGAAGATGAGCTGAGAGAAACTCTGCAATAGCACTACCAAGTCCTCCATGCTTTTGATGCTCTTCCACGATGACAAGCCTTTTTTTGTCTTTTGCAAAACGAAGGAGGAATTCTTCATCGAGTGGCTTTACTGTATGCATGTTCGCTACCGTTACTGAAACACCTTCTGCTTCAAGCTCTCTTGCTGCTTTGAGCGCCTCATAAAGTATCGGGCCACAGCCTATAATGCCGGCTTCATGCATTTTGTTTCCCTTTGGTATATTCATGGTGTACGCTTTCCCCACCGCAAATTGTGCTGTTTCTTCTGTCATAATAGGCGTCTTCTCCCTGGTAAGACGAAGGTAAAATGGCTTATCTATTTTTGCTATAGCAACCGTTGCCTTATAACTCTCAACACTATCGCAAGGAACTATGACTCTCATATTAGGAAGTGCCCTCATAATAGCGATGTCTTCAAGCGCTTGATGCGTCGCCCCATCTGGGCCGACTGAAACTCCAGCATGCGCTCCAATCACCTTCACCGGCATATCGTTATAGCAAATAGTGGTGCGTATTTGCTCCCAATTTCTTCCAGGAGAAAACATAGCGTAGCTTGCCATGAAAGGAATTTTGCCCATAGCTGCCATACCACTTGCCACACTTGCCATCGCTTGCTCGCAGATACCAGCCTCAAAAAATCTTTTTGGGTAGGCATCTTTGAATGCTTGTATCTTTACGCTCTCTGTAAGGTCTGCACAAAGAGCTACCACTCTTTCATCTTTGCCAAGATCAAGCAACGCTTTACCAAAGCCGTCTCTTGTCGGAGCCATTTCTTCTTTGTCTGTAAAGAGTGTTGTGCGAAGCATAAAAGATAAAAAGAAGATGATTAGTCGATAACGTGCGTCAATTTCCCTTTCATGGTACGAAGCTCAGCCAGCATTTTCTTTGCCTCATCATGATTTGGCGCTTTGCCATGCCAATGAAAGTCCCCCTCTATTTCTAGCACCCCTTTGCCTGGTATAGTGTGAGCGATAATCACAGTTGGCTTTTCAACAATTGTCTTTGCCTTTTCAAGAGCAGAAACAATATCTTGAAAATCATGACCATTCACATCGAGCACATTTAGATTGAAAGCCTCAAATTTAGCACGTAGTGGCTCAAGCGGTAAGACGCTCTCTGTCATGCCGTCTATTTGTATATTGTTTCTATCAACGATACAAATGAGCTTGTGTAAATTTTCTCTACCTAAGAGGAAAAAAGATTCCCAATTCTGACCCTCATTTAATTCTCCATCACCGAGTAAGGTATAAAAATATCTCTCTGGTTTATGATTGTCTAGTCTATCTGACCATGCCATGCCAATTGCCTGAGAAAGTCCTTCACCGAGCGGTCCACTCGAGGTTTCTACTCCTGGCGTTGTCCCTCTATGCGGATGACCTTGTAATCTGCTTCCAAATTTTCGAAGGGTCTTTAATTCTTCAACAGGAAAATACCCAGCGTGAGCGAGTGTCGCATAGAGAACGGGCGCGATGTGTCCATTAGAAAGAACTAGCCTGTCTCTATGATCCCAGTCAGGGTTTTTCGGATTATGCTTCATCACTTTAAAGTAAAGAGCTGTGAAAATATCTGTCATGCCAAGAGGGCCAGCAGTGTGTCCGCTTCCTGCTTCTTCAAGCATTGAGACAATACTTCCTCGCACCGCAGACGCGGTCTCTTCTAAATCAATTATTTCTCTATCTTGTAGTGTTGCCATGAACACAGTATACGCCGTACGCTGTCTTTTTCTTTGTGGATTGTTTGTGTGAATGAAAAGTAAAAAACTAAGTGAGATTTAAGAAGATAAAACGACACCTATAGTCCTTGGGCTACGATTATTTTTGAGGACTGGTCCACGGAAGTACGGCGACTAAGTTGAGCACATTTCTGTCCGCAAAAATAAAAAGTTCTAAAAAGATTACAATCCTTTTATGTTAGTAATTTATATTTAAATAAGAGACAGCTCTTCAAGTGATAATGACATTTCCTCTCTTCCAAAGAGATATGACCCTACGACACAAGCATCTGCTCCTACTGTTTTTACTTTTCTCGCTGTCTCTGGTCTCATAGCACCATCTACTTGTATAAAAATATCGCCAAAATTTTCCTTTATTTTACAAATTCGACCCAAGCATGTATCGTCAAAAACTTGTCCTTGTACGCCGATAGTACGTATTCCCATAACTTGAACGAAAACATTTCTATTACTTTCTCTTACTAAGTGTACTGCAGTAATGAGCACTTCAAGTGGCGTGTCATTAGTGATAGAAAAACCACAATTAATACTTTTTTCTTTGCACCAAGAGGAGGCAGAGATGATATCTTCATCAGTAAAAGAATCAATATGAAAAACGAAGGAATGTACCCTCATGAATGCAGCCAGCGCGCTTGATGTTGATCTCCAGTCCTCAACCATTAAATCAAATTGGAAGTCATGATCAGGAAAATCTTTTAAATCTTCACCTTGTTTCGGTGTCCATGTTTTTTCTTTACCCATGATGCCATCGACGAGGTCAATTTGTATCAAATTTTGAAAAACCTTAACTCTTTCAAATTTATCTAGAAGTTCATTATATGATTTTGGCAAAATGGCTGGAATAATTTGCATGCTTATGAGTATACACTATGATTGCTTCGTATCTTCTTCAATTTCTAATATTCTATCGACATGACGCTCACTATGCGAGAAGGGAGTAGCCAAAAAGACAGTGACAGCTTCTATCATCTGCTTTTCTGTGCAAAATCGAGCACCAATGGACAATATGTTAGCATCATTATGCTCCTTGCCAAGTTTTACTAGCTCCATATTGCCTCCTGCGTAAACAATAGCTCTCACATGTGCGAATCTGTTTGCAACGATTGCCTCACCTTGCCCTGAGCCTCCAAAGACTATAGCAAATGAAGGGGCGTGAAAAGCGTCCGCCTGCACATTTCTTGCTGCCTCACTGATATACGGCGGATATGCGTCACCGTCTTTAAAGGTCAGCGCCCCGCAGTCAACAACGTCCGTTTCTGTTTTTTTTAAATGCTCTTTAAGTATCTCTTTATGAGAGAAGCCAGCATGATCTGTCGCGAGATACACCCTCATACCCTATTTATCCTTCTTACTTTTTTTCGTTGTAAGCTTTCTAGCGTGAATACTTATTTTTTCTTTTATCTTGTTTGTAACCTTAACTGTTTTAATGGGAAAATAGTCTGCATTCTTATGCATGAGCACAACAAAGAGTGTTCCTGTAATGAAAGCGAAGAGCGGAAAAGTCGGTAATCCTACTCCAAGGAACAAGAGTTGTACAAAGAGTACGGTACCACCCGCAAATACGGCAAGTACATATGCCTCTTTATAAGAGAGCTTTTCCTTAAACCAAAAGTTAAAGATGAGATAGAGCAGTGCTGCTATAAAAAGGGAGATGAATAAGTAATGAAGCGGATACACCACGAGTACAGCAAAGAAGATGAGAAAAGTAATGATACCTGGAATGAAAGGTGTGAGAGACCTTAACTTTTCTATCTTTATTTCTACAAGGGACCGAGATAATGAAAATCCTTCAAAGCCTTTGTAACTTCCTGTTTCTTGTGAGTCAGTGAACATATAACCATCGCGGAGGAACATATAGTGCGCGCTGTGATTACTAGTTGCGTACGCTTCTGCTAAAGTTTTATTTGAATCAATCGTGATGAGTTTCTTGCCGGAAAGAGCACCGCTTTGCTCTACATTTACGTCGAAAAATGACACGGGGGTAATATTGCTATCAAGAAGAGCATCTTTATTAATCGAAGCTTTATATTGAACGGGGTATTCATTAGAGATAGTATCTGCCATTTGCAGCATAACAATTTCAATTTTGTTTTTTTGGGTTACGTAAAAAAGAATAGCTGCAAGAAATGCTGCAAAGAGCGCTGCAACAAAAAGATGAGCAAAAGCGCTGGCAAATGTCTTACCTTTTATATTTCTGTAAAATGACTCTTTGTAGTAAGGCTCAAAAAAAGATTTGTCGAATCGTATCATATATTATTGTTTTATAGCATTACCAGCTCTTTTAACATGTTCGACGAGGGTGTGAGCATAGCCCATTTCATTATCGTACCATGCCATTACTTTTACTAAATTTCCACCGACGACTCGCGTCATTTTGAGATCGGCGATCGAGGCATAGGGAAGACCTATAATATCACTTGAAACAAGCTCTTCCTCTGTCGCAGCAAAGAGACTCATCCACTTCTCAGTGCCTGCTGCTGTTTTAAGTGCATTATTTACTTCATCTACTGTTGTTGACCTCTTAGCAATAAAGGTTATGTCTGCTATTGAACCAGCTGGTGTTGGGACACGTATAGAGATGCCATCAAAAAGTCCTTCGAGTGACGGGAATGCTTTCGTTACTGCTATGGCAGCACCGGTAGAAGATGGAACAATATTTTGGCCTCCAGCACGACCCTCACGAAAATCTTTTTTGTTGGGGCCATCAACGATACCTTGTGATGCAGTATAAGAGTGCACGGTATTTAGTATTGCCTTTTCGATACCAATAGCTTCGTCTAAAATGGCAATAACTGGTGAAGAAGCGTTCGTCGTACACGAAGCATTTGAAGTGACGGACGTCGTACCAAATTTATCTTCGTTTACTGAAAGTAGTATTGTCTCTCCCGCGACTGATTCATCTTCTCCCTTTTTTGCTGGAGCTGAAATAACAACATGCTTTGCACCGCCCTGTAGGTGGAGCGCTGCTTTGTCATAAGTAGTAAAGAGTCCGGTACTTTCTACCACGACATCGACTTCTAAATCCTTCCAAGGGATTTCGTTGGGATTTTTCATTTGAAAGACTCTTACCCTTTCGCTTCTCTCACCTTCCGTTAGTACAAGTGACTGCTCTCCTTCATGAACGTCTGCGACAACATCAAAATGTGATGTCTTGTAAACAGTGTCGTATTGGAAAAGGTAAGCAAGGTTGTGTATGTCGCCTAAGTCGTTAACCGCGACGACTTCCATATCGTCGCGAAGCCACGCAACTTTTGCAAACGCTCTTCCGATACGACCGAAGCCATTAATACCAACACGAAGTTTTTTATCCATATACAAAAAGTATACAGTGAGTTAGCGGTGCAGGGCTGTTGATAAGATTAAATATCTTCTCTGTCCGGAAGCAAAGCTATGTGACCTCGAAGCATCTCTCTTATATGCGTAAGCTCTTCTTTACTCAAAGTATCAACTCAATTTTTATTAATTGTCATCATTGCTTCATTTGCCGAATCGACTAGCTCATTTATTTTTTAAAGTATAATCCCCAGAATGGAAATTTTCATCGTTATGTCTATTATGCTTGTACAAAGTCTAAAGACAAGAACTGTAAATGTGGTTACACTAATGAGGATGAACTCATAAAACAGTTTCAAGAGTTACTAGACAAAATTGACCTAGATGAGATAGGAATGAAAGAAAAGATACGAACTGAAGTTGAGAGAATTAAGAGCTTCCAAAGAAGCGTTTTAGGAGATACAAAGCAAATTAAGATTAAGGATGTAGATATTCGTAACTACGCTAAGTATATTCTCAAGGAAGGAAGTGACTTAGAAAAAAGAGAGTTGCTGGGATGTTTTAAAAGTAAAATTTTACTAAAGAACAAAGTAATTACTTTAGGATAACTACTCAAAAATTACATTAGGATCTTTTATCGCATTAATTAATGCTAATCTATCTTTCAAATCTGACATATCTGCATGACAATCTTCAATCTGACCAGTTATAGATGACAAATACTCAGTTCTCTTTTTAAGTAAGAACTGTAAATATTCAGAATCAAGAGCTGGATCAAGCGGTAGCGGTTCAATCTCTTTAATAACATCCATCAGAGTAGACTCTTTTGTTTTCATTAAAAATGCAAGGACTTCTATCATTGCAGTTTCCTCAAAATGCAAGGTACCCCTTTCTTAAGACAAGTATTCTGTGATTAATTTATCAAAAAATATATAATTACATCATATGTCAAAAAGAGGATTTCGTGTTGCTA
>JAYVAE010000059.1:0-19511 GCA_043751115.1 bacterium
AGATGCAATCAACGGATGGTCAAAACAAAGTTTAATAAATCTTTGTTGCTATGATTGGATTAGGAGACAGTGGGAAGAGGTTAATTAGGGATGGTATTAGTGACATCTTTATAGTCTGCTGATTCACGAAGAAGGAATATTTCATTTTTATCATTTACCATACAAGTCTTAACAGCGACAAAAAGTTTTATGTTGTTCATGAGGATAAATCTATTATTATCAATTTACACACTTTAAACAAAATGCGCTGATTACTTACCAACTCCTTCCTCCACCCCCACCTCCTCCCCCACCCGAGAAGCCACCTCCCCCACGGCCACCTCCTCCAGAATAAGCTACAGTTGCTGCTTGTGACGCAACTGTACTAAAACTTTCCATGCTAGCCCCAAGACCGCTTGTAAAACCTGCACTACTAAATGGAGTGTTTGAACGATAGAAACTCACATCATTTTGATTGAAACTTATTCCTTCAAATTCTTTTGACCACTTTTTCTCAAGACCGAAAAGCATCGCCCATGGTAATAGTTCTAAATAATATTCTGGAGTTTTGCTTGGCGCATTATGGAATGCGATTCTTTCTTCCTCGGCAATGTCAATATATCTTTTTAGTCCAAGAAGTTGATATTTAATATCCACTCCATGTGCGGTTTTTCTATTTAAAGAGCGAGTAAGCGTAATTACGCAGAGAATAATGACAACGACGAGGACTAGTGCGTAAGGAGACTCTGGCAATGCGATGCCACGAGAAAGAACATAAGTTATGAAAAAAGTTAGAACCACTCCGAAAAATTTTTTTAATATTGATCCTAACATATTATCAAATAATCCTTTTTCAAGGAGACTTCTTTCTAGGCTACTATTAATTTTAGATAACCCCAGTAGATCGATTTTAGCTTTATCAAGGTCTATATTTACTCTATTAGTTCGATCAGAGGACTCTCCTATACTCGGTGATATGCCAGAAAGAAATGGAGCTGACTCTCTATAGGGCTGAGGACTACTCACCTTCGTGCTCTGCGCCAAAAAAGAAACAAGGAGCGCAGCAACTTTATCCACTGGCGATTTAATGATAATAAGGGTGAAGGATATATTTTTAATTACCCCTAAAAAATGATTATTTTCTCTGGCTTCGATAATAAGATTGCCCAACCTTGCTTGCTCTATCAATTCTGATCCCAATGCTTTAAGTTCAATCTTTTCGTTTAAAATATAAGATGCTTCCAAAAGAGAAATACCCTTCGGGGGAGTAAATTCTGTCACAATAGGCCTCCCATTGTCGGGGTCTTTGCCATATTTTCTGTAAAGAAAAATAGTTATAACAATAAGAAGTGCAGATAGCCCCAAATAGAGGAGTGCATCCCAGTAATTTAAAATATACTGATAGCCCTTACTCGGGAACGGTGAAGTGTTATAGCTAAGCGGAATGCGAAGCGTAATGCCTTCGCCAGAAGAAAGAGTATTGCTAAACTCACCTTTATAGAATGTCTCGCTTTTTTGCTCATTTGAAAGAAGACACCCCTTATTTTAGCCAAAGCGTCCGGTAAAACACTCTGCCTTACTCGTGTCTAATTTCGGCCCACCAGGGCCAGAGACAATAGAGAACTCGCCTTTTTCTACCTTAAACGGCCAAGCATTGCCAGTGATGTTAAAATATAAGTAGGCCCCATTTGGATTTGTATTATCTCGCGAAAGAGCGTGAGAAAATGTATAACCTATATTGTATTTTTTCACTCCATTAAAGGTAACTTTCCTATCACCGATTTTAATTATTTTTATTACTTGTCCACCAATAATGCTAGTGCTTTCTTTATACGGAACGCTGATATTATTTTCATCTGTCACGAAAAATATCTTAATGGACCCCATCTTCACGGGACTATTTTCTACCGTACTCAGTGGTATAAATCGATAAATACCATGCTTACTACGACCTTAGCTGTCATAGGTAATGCTTTCTGTAACTGTAATTTCGTCATTCTTTCCTAAAGTAATAACAGAGCTAAATGAAGAAATTTTCTCAGCAGTGACAGTCGTAGTGTAGGAAAATAAAATGAATAAAAAAGTAAGGAGGGTGTTGAAAATTTTTATTTTCTTTATCATACACACAAGTATAGCTCCTTTTTCTCTCTTATGATAGTGTAGTATATATGAACACTGCTCCTCATGTCATTTTCTCTATTCATCCAAAATTAAGTGATGAAGAGCGCACACTCATCATACGAGCGTGTGATTTCGCTCAGAAAGCCCACGAAGGACAATTAAGGAAAAGTGGCGAACCGTATTATCATCACGTTTTCGCTACTGGTATCAATTTAGCCAGACTACAAATGGATGGTGATACCATTGCGGCTGGCATTATGCACGATGTCTTAGAAGATACTCATATAAGTAGCGAAGAGATGACCAGAGAGTTTGGCCAGCACATCACAAAGCTTGTCGAAGGAGTTTCAAAGCTAGGAAAGCTTCGCTACTCCGGTGTTGAGCGTCACGTCGAGTCATTACGCAAATTTTTCATCGCCATGAGTGACGACATACGTGTCGTTGTCATCAAGCTTTGCGATAGACTTCATAATGTACAAACACTTGAATATGTTACCCCAGAGAAACGTCATCGCATAGCGCTCGAAACTATAGAAATACATGCTCGTCTCGCTGACAGACTCGGTATGTGGAGATTGAAAGCCGAGCTTGAAGACGCAGCATTTCCTTATGTTTATCCTAAAGAATATAGAGAGACACTTGATATTCTTGAAAGTTTAACACCTCTCTCTGAACAAATATTGGAGAAGCTTGTAGTCGTACTTGAGGAAGAGCTATCTATTTTTGACGTCGTCATAGAGCGCATTGACCATAGGGTTAAACATCTTTATTCTCTGTGGAGAAAGTTAAAGAAAAATAAAATGGATGTATCAAGTGTGCACGACGTACTCGCGCTTCGTATCATTGTTCCAACTGTTGCTGACTGCTATCAGGCTCTCGGAGTCATACACGGCCTCTACAGACCTGTGCCGAGTAGATTTAAGGATTATATCGCAGTTCCAAAGCCAAATGGTTATCAGTCGCTACACACTACCATTTTTTTGGGCGACGGCGGTACACTTGAAATACAAATAAGAACAAGAATGATGCACGAAGAAGCTGAGTTCGGTATCGCATCTCACTTATCCTACAAAGAAATAGGAAAGAATAAGACAAAAGCAAGTATAGAAAATAAAATCGGATGGACAAAGGATCTCCTTGAGTGGCAAAAGGATGTCGCTCACAACGGGGAATTCATGAAGCATCTGCGAACAGATTTTTTCGAACAACGCGTTTTTGTTTTTACACCAAAAGGTGATGTGATAGATCTTCCTGAGGGCTCAACGCCCATTGATTTTGCTTATGCAATACACTCAGACATCGGAAATCATATTGCGGGAGCGAAAGTCAATAATAAATTACTTCCTCTTGATCATATTTTGAAGAATAACGATGTCATAGAAATTGATGTTAAAGAAAGCGCCGCTCCAAAAAGAAAATGGATAGACATGTGTAAAACAACATTTGCAAAAAAGAGAATTAGAAGTTATATAAAAGAGCACGGTGGGGTTATAGAAAAGTTTCTTACGAAGTAAATTGCAAGTACGTAACTCCCTTTTTTTTTGTTAGCAATACCATAGTTTAATAAGGTACGATTGATGTAAACATAAAAATAGATATAGTATGTTTGGTGTGAGTGAGAGATTATTGTGAGACTTGTCTATTCTTGAAAGAGTTACTGCCACTCTTTTGGTAACGGTTCACCACTATCCTTCCATGGACCAACATAGAGACCATTTTTCTTTCGCCCCGCTTCAAAAATGGACTTTTCATTGAGAATTTTTTCGGTAAATATTTTATTAAAATCTTCTTCATACGCTGAGCGCTCTTTATCAACAAGAGCTTTCCACTCTGTGTCAGTCTTCACATAGCTTGGTTTAAGCTGATCTGGTAACTTCTTTTCATAAGCAATTGCTTTCTTTGAGAGTTCGTGCCACGCTACCACATCACTTCCTACCCACTCATTTATTGGTCTCCCTATTGCATCCATAAGTGAGGCGCGTAGTGCTGAGCTCGCACTTTGATCCGGATCAGATCTTGCATAAGCGCGAGTTCTTGTCTGAGCCACATAGTACAAAAAAGTCCCCTGCTCTTTATTACCAAGAAACTCAAATGCATACATCGCAACATTAAAAAGATAGAATTGGTCGATTGCATTTGGATTCTGCGCGATATATGTAACCATTTTTTTTCCGGCTTCTTTGTCATTACCTTCGAGAATTGCGTTGACCTCTTTATTGGTATAGACATTTTCTTTGCTTGTGGTTGGTGATATCATGGTTTGTGTGCTGGTATCGGTATATTTAAATGAATCAAAGAAAGCTTTGTAAGAATCATCTGTCTTTCCTTTTTCTTGAATCACTATAACTTGATACATACTATTGTCAATAATAATCAAGCGCTGGTGTGTCAACTGTTTCGTATCTGAATGAAAAACATCCACATAGGCGTTTCCACTGGAATTTCCATACGTCATTGAATCGATTGTAGTCTTAGCTTCTTCTGAAGCCCCCTTTGCACCCGCATCTAAAAGACTTCTATTGTCTATCTCATTAAAATTAATTTCTGTTTTTGGATAAACAATACTAGATACAGCATAATAACCTTTATCAGTTTTTAATTCATAGACTATCATAGGAAGAGTAACTACATCATCTAATGGAATAGGCTCTATTTTTCTAGTTGGCGTGCCGGGAAATATCACCTGAAAATCTTTTTCTGCAGAAATAAATGAAGCTGTGGCAGATTTAGTAGATGTATCCATTCGCCCTTTTGCAAAACCATAGATAAATGCAGTACTAAAAAAAATAACAGTAAGACTAATGATACCGGCAGTAACCCACATAATCATCTTAACTTTTGAAGTCACTCGGGATACTGGCGGTACTTCCTCTGCCGAATTCTCTTGTGCAGGAGTTGGTAACTGAGTCGCAATAGCTGTCGGTATTGGCATAATAACTTCTTGTGGCACGACAGTTTCAACCGGACTAATCTTGTTTTCCATAGAATACGATAATGAGGTTAAATAATAGAAAAGAAACAAAAAATCTTAACTCTCTGATAAGTATAGCTCTTTTTTCGCAATGTTTCTTGTTGTTGTCCACTTTAAATAAATGGAGATACTTAACCCCAATCTTCCATACCACTTTCCCTCGAAAAACTTTCTAGCGCTTAACTCGATTCCCTGTGGTCTCTGCCACAGGTCCTTGTAGGAAAATTGAAAGCCTTTGGTTTTCAACTAATCCCTGCGAAGCTTTCCTAGATACCAAGCCGATACGAATGGAATGTGTTATGGGGTAGTTCTGCTACGGGGAGTTTCATTGTTTGTTTGGATTTTTATAACAAAAAAGTGGCTGACAAAAAAAGCTACGATTTACGTTTATATGTGAAATATCTACCGAAGATAGCTTTAGGTACTCTGGTTACTGGGTTTGAAAGCCTCACCATACTTATTATCTTGCTTGTCCCCTGGTATAGAAGCAAGCATTACAAGGAAGATAAGTGTCAGTACTCTACCAAGAAAAGGGACTAGATTAAAAAAAACCATTGCAAGATACCACCATCCAGAGAATCCAATATCATGAAGCCTCCTTACTGCGAGGCAAATTATAAATCCAAGAACGGGAAATGAAAGAAAACCGAGCACTACCATACTGAAAGATTCATCAACTGAAAAAGATTTGACTATGAAACCAAATAAAAATGCAAATACACAGAGTAAAGTAAGTGCTGAGAGATACCCAATAATAAAAACTTTTCTTCCCTCTCGTCCACTAAATGAGAACAAAAATTTTCTTATACTGGTTATTTCCATGTACTATTAAGTATACAATTTTTTAAAAAAAAAGGAAACTGACAGTCAAGACACTTCCTTGCTCTACCGTTTAATGAGCCCACCCCTTCATCTCATACCTAGAAACTGTCAGAAATTAATCAACAATCTTTACCTCTCGGTCTTCAAAGAGATAGAACCCTCCATCTGGTTGTTCAAACATCGCGCCCACGCTGAGTGTAAGGGGGATGGTTTTAAGTTTTGTGAATTTTTCATTATTTTTTTTCGTATAAGGAGAATCAGTATCCAGAACAATTGTGTTATTCTCAGTTTTTGTAGAGAGTTGTAATCCGGATTGATATTTATCATTCATTAAGATTGGTTGTTTTGTGGGGGAGTTGATATTTACATATGACTCGAAACCAGAATTCGTCTCTATGGTTGTGTACGGAATGGAAAACAACAAGCTCTTCGAAATCGTCTCAGGGAAGGTAATGGTGGCATATTTTGAACTGACCACCTTCTTAATCTCTTCTCCTTTTTGACGCTTAATGAGAAGTGTGTAGCTTTCCATCTTAGGGATTTCTGCTGAATAATTATAACCACTTGCTGCACCAGAATTGTAGTACTCAGGATCAATCACTTGCCCATTCACCATCAACGAATCTCCTTTGGCAAGCTTTTTATTGCTCGTACCTGATGTTAAATATACGGTTGCTACAACCTTGCTTTCTTGTGAAAAGCCTGTTTTGACTCCATATTCGATTTCTTCAATTATTTCGTTATTTTTTAATGTCCAAGAAGATGAAACCCGATTCCAAGGAAATCCGTATGTGAGAACATATATAAAGGATAAACTCACAAATAGCAATATTAAAATGAAGACGATAATTTTTAACATATTTTTAACATAGTTGTCTAATTATCTTGGATATAAGTTTTTATTGTGTGGGATAAATATCTTAAACAATCTTATAGCCATAAGGATAGCATGTCCATTCTTTGAATTCAAACGAGAGGTATACAAGTTTTGACTTTTCCTTTCTGGTGCAGTATTCTTGAATTAGTATAAACACTTTCCTCCACCTGTGATAGCGAAGAAATCCCTCAACAAGAATCTGGAAAGACAACATCTCGTACTGAACAACTTGTAGTGAGCAAAGTCGAAGTGAGTCATACCGATCAAAACCGTAAAAGAAAAAGGGTAAAAATATCTGCTAAGACCATATTTTAATTAAAAAAGAAAATTTTTAATAACATGAAAAAGAAATTTATGACAATAATTTACTTATCGATACTTATATTTATTATTGTTGGTCTTGTTTTTTATTTTTCCTCTCCCATCAAATTGGTTCCACCAATATTTATTAATGGTGCTGTTATTACGGAAAAAGGAACTGTTATTGAAAATGTAATTAGCAGTTCGGCTGGGCAACCAATGTTTCTGAAAGTAAAAAAAGAGGGAGGAATTCTTAGTGGGTCGGAAATCAAAATTATTTATCACACTAATGATGCTCCGTGTCTGAAAGATATTATTTATATTAAAGCTGGTGAGAAGGTTGAAATTCATGGTATAGTAATAGCCGATGACACCGTGTCCACATGTGGATCGAATGACTATTATATAAAACCTTATTTTAAGTAAATAGCATGACTAAACAACTATTAATAATAGTGGGACTAGTAGCAGTACTCTTAATGAGCAGTATTGGTTACATGTTATTCAAAAAATATGACTCATTTTCTATAAAGAAACCAGTACCTCAGGTCGTGACTACTGTTACTAACACTACTGCATCCACCACTCTTTCTACAGCTACCTCGACAGCAGGGATAATCTACACAAGCATAGACCTTTATAAAGAAGGAGAAAATAGTGCGTCATATATCAAAATACAAGGAGGTGTTCCAGACATCATTAAGGATAAAATTAATACGGAGCTTTTTAAGCGTAGTTCCTGTTTTGCAGAGAGTGATGAATATCTCCGAGACTCTCTTTTGCATGAGTATGATTTCCCTAAAGTCGACACAAAACCACCATATACTAAGGTAGATATTGCAAAAATGAATACCGAAACTCTGCGTAAAAATTTGTTTATATATGGTCTCTTCGACGAACTTTCAAATCAGGAAGTTGTGTATGCTGATAAAAATCTTTTTTCTGTTGTGGGACATTACCAAAATTACTGTGGTGGAGCATATCCAAATAATAGTGTCAATGCAATGAATTTTGATTTGCAGACAGGAAAAGAAATATCCTTTGCAGATCTTTTCAAGGATTTTGAGAAAGATAAGCTTGCAATAAAAGAAGTTATTCTCAAGTCTCTTCCTCTGACGGTTTATGATGATCCAAGTGAATGCAGTACAGAATATTTGGGCTTTAAATACATAGATACTTCTCTTACAAAAGAAGGTTTTAAAATTCTTAGTTTAGGGTATCCTCACGTTGCACAGGCCTGTGAGCCAATAGGAGAAATAGTTCCCTACAAAGTTCTCTTACCGTATATGAATACCAACTTACTGTATTTAAAAGGGGTTATTAAATAAATGTTGCATTCTTTTCTTTAAAAAAGTCTGGGACATGCACTGGGATGACACCCGAAAAAACTTGGCGCTTAGTGTTTAGCACTATCAACTAATACAAGTCTCTTCACCTTTCTAGCTTCCCACTCTACTTCCTCCCACCATTCTCGGAGAGGTATTGTAAAAAGATGCGCGTCGGGACTTTCGTACAGTGGTTCATACACCACCATCCATTCGTTATCATTTGAATGAAGTGCGAGTTCAAAAACTTTATACTTGTCTCCTTTATAATGCTGATATATTTCTCCATTCATTGGAGCGTCAATTAGTAGAGTTACAATATTTCTTTTCATAATTATGATCTAAAACATTTAGAATTTTGTTAAAATAACTTCATCTAAAGTTTTTATCTTAAGTTATGTTCAACGAACCAGCGTACGAATAAAAGTAAATAGCCGAAAGACGGTACTGTGAGTATTGTAAGCAATGTAAATTTCCAAAAATGTTTCTTAACTTCTTTTTCTTACGCTAAACACAAAACCAGTGAAGAGCAACAAAGAGTTTGCAGCAATGATGCTTAAGGCGTGTTCTGCTCGCTTACCATATTCAACCACTGCTACAGATTCTGGCCAATTAATAACCATAATGAAGTTAACCAGTAGGATCTCTAAGGCAAGTAGAGAAAAAAGTACGGTTAGCATTACGTAGAACTTTTTGTTAAAAGTATTGAGCTTGAACATATCATTTTAAGTATATTGTATATTCATCTTTAACAGAAAAACTGCTTCGGGAACAAGGCTGAATCAGCAGGTTCACGTCTTTGAAGAAGATAAGTTAGAAAGGGCACACTTACTACTACGGTGACAAAGAAAAATGGGTTCTAGTAAAGTAGATGGACAATTTTTTGGACAGATGTTTCTCTAGCGCAAAATTGTTTTAGATACGAGACGTAAATCGTTTTTATGAGAAGACGCACTTAGAGTACACTCACAAAGAAAAACGATTTACAACAAAGTATATGAGACAATTTTTGCGCTAGAGAGTGAAGTTGTTTATGTTGTAAAGATCCTCCTCTTGCTCATCCTTCTTTACTTCCGCGGTACTTCTATCATCAAGCTCACCTTGTGGAGCTCCTTCACCTAGGGCAATTTGCGCAACGACTTCTGGATTAGTTGAAAAAGCTTGTTCCTCAGTAAGTGGGAGATTTTCTTTTGTCGCGACGGCGAGCTCAAAATCATTATCGCTTTCCCTATACACTTCAGGAAGTGCCTCTGCCATAGTCTCAGTAATAGAAGCGCTAGGAACAGTCCTCGCGTCTTCTATTTGTCCTGCTTGGGTCACCGTTTGACCCACCGCTTGAGTGACTTCAGGCGTTGACATAGCAACCACAGTAGAACCTATGGCTGGCGTTAGCGCGCCTGTGACAATCTGATGAGAAGTACTCGGACTTTTTTGCTCGAAAGGCTCTATCTCTTTTCTGGGTATGTACTCAGTTGCATTTGCCTTCAAATTTTCTACATCTTGCTCGCGTATTGTGTCGAACATTCCTTTGTGATTTTTTTCTTTACCCGCTTGTTTTAGGAGTACAGATAGTGCGAGGAATTCATCATGAGAAAAGTACTCAATAAGTATTTTACCTCCCTTTTCACGGGGTTCAATTTGTACTCTTGTACCTAGTGCTTCTGCAAGCTTTTCTTCGGTATCGACGACTTCTGGAGTCATAAAAAGACTTCTCTTTCGTATCTTTTCAAAAGCAATAGTGCGAGCAATCTTTTCAGCCTCCCTTACCGTCATCTTTCGTATAAGCATTTCTTTAAAGAGTGTCATCTGCTCCTCTGGTCTTTCGATAAGCATGAGAAGTGGTCTCGTATGCCCTTCTGTGATGAGACCCTTTGAAAGGGCGTCTAAAATGTCTTGCGGGAGCATGAGTATACGCACAGTGTTGGAAACATATTCACGACTTTTCCCAAGCTTTTTTCCAACATCGGTCCAAGTGAGCTTAAATTCGTCCGCGAGGCGTTGAAATGACTTCGCTCTGTCCACCGCATTTAAGTCTTCACGTTGAAGGTTCTCGATGATGGCGAGCTCGAGCATTTCTCTATTGTCATCTCCGATACGGACAACCACCGGAACTTGTGAAAGTCCTGCGAGCCTAGACGCGCGAAGACGGCGCTCTCCTGCGATGAGCTCATAGCGTACTGAAATACTTCCATTTTCAAGAACTTCTTCTTTTCGAGAGACAACAAGTGGCTGAAGTATACCGTATTGTCTTATACTGTCAGAGAGTTCCTTGAGTCTATCTTCATCAAATTCACGTCTTGGTTGATATGGATTTGGGACTATTTTATCTACCTCAATCCAGAAAATCGTATTTTGAATTTTATTTTGTGGGTTCATAGGAAAGAAAAAAGTTGCTTATATGACAAAGTATAACACAAACTTATCTTTGCAAATGGGCAGTGCTCTGTTATGATTTCTCTATGCTCATACTCTATACAAAAAATAACTGTGCTGATTGTGACAATGTTAAAAAGGCGTTACGGTCACATCGTATCGTCTATGAAGAGAGGAATATCACGAACCCTGCCCATCTTGCTGAAACGAAAGAAAAGGGCGCTTCTTCCATGCCATTTCTTGTAGACACGAGCGCAAACACGGTCCTTCGCGACTCAGATGACATTATCGACTATGTACTTGAAGGGAGTTTCTAATAGGGGTTACTTTTTTTATTTATCCTGCGCTTTTAACTTGGAAGCGACCCAAAAATGAGAGATGCAATTACGAAATTTTTAGGCTAAAGGCAATTCCTGGGTACTTAAAATGCTAACATATGTATACACTACAAGCTGAAACAGCCCATTTTTCAAATGAACTACATCTCAGCAAGCAGTCGAAGTATCAAGGTTAATACAAAAACTTTCCGCAGTAAGCAGGTGGAGAATATAACACTGAGAGTGATTTAAGGATATTCCAGTTCAAATCTAACACTTCATCAGTATTACAATTTCAGTTTCTGTATTCATGTTTATTTACTAAGCCCATAAATCTAGAAATACGCCCACATAATGAACAACAACATATAAGAAAAATACGTATCCAACAATCGCCGCAATTAAAGAAATGGCGATGATGTTTATTATCTCGTTTCGCCTCTTCATTACTTCATCAATTGTGCAGATGCCTTTTGTACGACGAAAATAGTAGATGAGCGCAGTGACAAGTAATACTAGCCCTACTCCTCGGAAATACCACGCATAATCTCCGTATAACGTGTCGGCCAGTGATGAAGCGAAGCTCACTGTCGATAATCCAAATAGCACAATAATTACTGGTGACAAACAACACAGGGAAGCAAAAATTACCGGCAAAGAAGAAATCTTGAGAATGTCTCGCGATGTTGGTGTTTTTTTGTTTAATACTGATCTCGTGGCTTCTGTTTTCATATAATGTTAAGTAACTGCTCAAGTTTTTATTTATCAAAACCAAGTATCATTTCCTCGTCTACAAAGATCACAAGCACTCTCATCTGTCCACTTTTTTCTACCATTTCATTCTTCTTCGATTCATCAGACCATACGTTGTAATCGGCAAAGGGAATGTTGTGTCCAGTTAAAAAATCCTTAACTTCACGGAAAAATGACATGTTAGCAAGTAGTATCTGGTAATAATATCACACACAGTAAAATACCCACAACATTTGGTGAAGCTAAACACTTTTTTTATAACAAGTAGAGTGAGTTTTTTTGTCAAACTTTACTTGAGTGAACCCCTTTACTTCAAAACACATGTATCTTTGTTTGCTTGTAAATATACCTTTAATTCTATGCCAAATAACTCCTTCTTTGTTTCCATAGTCATATACAGGATTACACTAACAGGAATTGTGAGATATACGAGCTGTGGTGGCTAACAATAATTGTGAGCTATTAGGCATACTCGCCTAATCTCAGCGTAATGATATATACTTAGGCTCTAGACTAGAGCCATACTTAATAGTATGAATACTTTAAAAAAATTATCCAAAATAATAAGTATTGTTTTGCTAGTATTGCTCGCAATACTTTCTGTTTATGTTCTTCGAACTCACAAAGAAATATTTACTAAAAAGTTAACCACTAGTATTAGTCCGGCAAATGTAGAAAATAAATATACGTTGATAACCCGTGAAATAGTGCCGGGAGGGTACGTAATAAATGACTCTATGTTTTATTCCCCTCTACTTGACTTAGCTTTTACAGGTAGACTCAAATCGTTAAAATTTAGAGACGGTTACTTTTTCGAGGATAGATCTTATGACGGAAAATCGGCGAATGCTGTGACAGAGAAAGACATTTTATCATGGGATTATATAAAAGTTTTCCCAAAAATGAGCACTGAATTATCTCCAGAAGAAATACTGAGTGATTTAATAAGGGCGGAAGGCAAAAATCCTGAAAATTGTCTGATCAACAACTATTATTCATCTGAATTTGAGAGTTTTCCGCTGAATAACTTTCGCAACTTCTATATTCATAATAAAGATACCTATAAAGAAAAATACCCGAAAGAAGAATTCTACAAAATTCTTACGCAAAGGGAAGTATATGATATCTTAAAAAAAGAATCTAGATTTGTAACGGATAAAATCTTTCCAACATACAATGAGTACAGAACCTATTGTAAAAGTGGAGATAATTTTTTATATTGCTTAGGTGATTATGGGGATTATAAAGTTGCTTTAGGCATGAAAGATGCTGGTGCCTGTTCTTCTTATGCTCTAAATTCTAGAGGAGGATTCTTCCTTTTTTCTGACGGAACAACTGGGACATACGATGAAAATGGTGGATTACTAACTACACAGCGGGACGAAATGCCTTTTTTCTTTATAAAAACTATAAATACTCACGATACTAGTCCATGGTTATCGAATGCGGTAACGGGCATTGAGGATTTGCTTCGGTAAGACATAAGTTAACTCAGAAGATCTGTAGCAAAGACTGGCAACAAGCTTCATAGCCTTCTTAAGAAATTATAACTAAAAAACAGACGACAAAGTTGTTACGTTTTTATGCTGTACCGAAGGAAAGACTCGGTCACGAGTTACTAATTGAGCTAATCACACTCCGTGCGAGTTGCTCATAAGTACTCGCGACCCCGCCTCGCTATCTGAAAAGAAGTAGTGGAATCGAACTTCTTTACAGTATCCCCTGTGGCATTCAAGTCCCACGCGTACGACAAGCAGTTGTCGTACTCTTCGGCGTAAAACAAATCTCGCATAGTATTTCTTTGCGTTAGTGATGTGAGACTTGGTCACGAATATTTCACAAGCCGCCGCTTGTAAAATTTCTCGACCCCCTCTCACTCGTTTCTGTTGCTACAGAAACATAGCTCCGAGCTTCAAGCCCCACACGAAAGTGAAGCAGTTCACTTTCTCTTCGGCACAGCATGCAAAAAAAGAATGAGAAAACTCATTCTTTTTTTGCATGCTGTGCCGAAGGTGGGACTTGCCTCTCGCATTGCTATGCTCGAAATCTTCGCTTGCTCTTCGCAAGCTGCGACCCGCGGTTCAAGTCCCACCTTCGGCGAAAAATATAAAAAGACGATGTTGCACATCGCTTTTTTATTTTTCAGTGCCGAAGGTGGGACTCGAACCCACACACCTTGCGATATTCGATTTTGAGTCGAACGCGTCTACCATTCCGCCACTTCGGCTTATTTTGCAATATTATTTTATCATAAAAACTTAATACACAGTATTACTTCACAAAAATCGATATTTGTTGTAGTATACAAGTGCTGACCTCGGAGGAGTGTCAGCATATTCTTTCACAATAGTAGTTTAGGAGAATAAAGATGTCTAAACAAAAGACCCTCAACACGAGGGCAGTCATTTGTGCAGTTTCGGCGCTCGGAACGAATCACAAAGGTGAGGTGCATCAGCTGATCAGCTGGGGAAACCTCTACGTGAAGGCGAAAACTTGCGGGTTCAAAGGGGATTTGAATGACTTGAGGTGTGCAGCTGAAACACCCTGCGTGAACTTCTGCCCCGACTCACAAGTCTCACAAGTCACCGGTTTTGGGAGCGCCTGGCTCAAGCTTCACCCCGCTCCGATCAAGCCAGTAATCCTTTCCCCGAAGGAGTCGCTGATGGCAATCGTCGCCGAAGCACGCATCAAGTTCGAAGAGCTGATCCAAAAGCTGAGCGAGATGTCGAAGACCATCAAGAAGATGGCACGAGAACGGCGCATCACTGCCGTCAAGAAGATGATCGATGAGCTTTTCGCTCTCGGCAGGATCAAGGTCGACAAGACGCCGGAAGGTCTCTACGTCCAAGGTCTCGCCGTAGCTTAGCTGAGCTATGAAGAACGTCAGTTAGGCAACTGCTTGGGAGACACAGAAGTACATTCATCTCCACCCGACCACCTCATCCGAGGTGGCGGTTTCATTTTTAACTTCACATTGTGTCATCCCCACCTCACTTTCACCAGACTTTGAGGCAGGTCAACTATCTTGACCCCATATTTCATTTTGAACTGTGAATACCCTTTCCATGCTTTAGGCTCACCCTCTTTCCAAAAAGTTCCAAAATTGAAATACGTATAGCCATTGTTACTTTCTCTTTCTACCCATTCCATAAGTAGTCCAGTCATCACAGGATCTCTCTCATCTTTATATTTTAAAAATCCTACAGAATAATGAGTATTAGTAGACATCGTGGATAGTTCATAGGCAATACCTGCTTTTATTTCTCCTGTATCAATTTTTCTGACAAGAAGAAAGTGCAGTATGAGCGTTTCGGCTTCGTCCCTTTTTCTTGCGCCATTCATAACTCTCTTTGCTATGTCACTCCCAACTTTTTTATATGTAAAACTTTTTTTATATTCAGCAAAAAAATCTTCTCGCTGAACATCAATTATTTCAAAAACTGTTCCATTTAACTTAAGCCACCTATTTCTTAAGTTCTTAGTAGTGTCGCCCCAATTTTTATAATAATGACTGTCTCTTACTTCTAAAACACCGAGCCTCTTCCTCGGATTACTACCAACTTTTTTCCAATCATTTGCTTTACCATCATTTCTTTCACTAAGTCTATCCCAGACATAAACGCGCGGCCAGAGAGACAAGTCCATTTTCTTTGGAAGACTTGGTTCTTCATCACCAAAAAAAACAGCCATAAAGAGTGGCCAGAATCCGTGATAAAACCACTCATTAATTTTTTTTGGAAAAAGTATTTTTTCTATACTTTTTGTAAGATCATACTCTTCCCACTGCTCTCTCGGTATAAATATATCTTTCTTTTCCTTGAGAGTACTATTTGCTTCCACTCTTTCATTCATACTGCAAGCTTATCATAAATGTGATAGTGTGGGAGAAGCTTTATACTTAGAGAAGCTTTTCGTAAAAATGTTTAGTTTGCTCTTCATCGCACAGGTGAGTACGTTTCCTCAAAAACTAAACATTTTTTCTCAAATTTCATCTAACCATATAGCTTCTCGAATGAAAGAACTATTCTTACAAAAAAAATTTATTATTGTAGTCGCTGGACCTACAGCAACTGGTAAGAGCGACTATGCAGTGAATCTCGCGCTCAAAGAAAATGGAGAGGTTATTTCAGTTGACTCAAGACAAATGTATAAAGGTCTTGATATTGGCTCTGGGAAAATAACTATTGAAGAAATGAAAGGTGTGTCTCATCATATGCTGAGCCTTTACGATGTGGAGGGTGAGAGCGTGAGCGTTGTTTCCTATACGAAAGATGCACTAAAAGTAATTGAAGAGATTTTTGCTCGTGGAAAAGTTCCAATACTCTGCGGTGGTGGTGGACAATATCTCCAAGCACTCCTTTATGAAAAAGATTTTCCCAAAGTGAGTAAAAATGAAGAACTCAGGAAAAGTTTTGCAGCTTTCTCTACCGAAGAACTCGCAGATAAATTAAAGACAAAAGATGATAACCGTTTTAACTCTATAGATAAGAGTAATAGAGTTCGCCTGATACGGGCACTCGAAATATGCGAAGCATTCGGTAAAGTGCCGACTGAGGAGGAGCTTGAGCCCCGCTTTGATGCGACTATTTTTCTTCTGGAAGCAGGTAGGGAAGCTTTACGACAAAGAATCGAGACACGTCTCGAAAAGAGATTGCATATTGGCATGGTGGACGAAGTGAGATCGCTTCTAAAGAATGGAGTATCTGCCGAACGTCTCATTTCACTCGGCCTTGAATATAAATACTGCACACTTTTTATACAAGGCACTATCACTTTTGCTGAAATGAAGGAACAGCTCAAAAACAAAATCTGGCAATATGCAAAGAGGCAAATGACGTGGAATAAAAAGTATCTTGGGAATGCAGTTGTTGTGAAGGTGGCATAAAGTAAATTTTAAGTTTCATTTTCTATTATTATAAGTCTTTTCTAAACTATCTCCTTTGGTTTAAGTTCTATTATACTTTTTAAACTTTATCTTTATTTTGTTTTTCAAACCCCCCTTCAATTTTGTCTTCTTCTTTTCAAACTTTCTCCCTGACTGACCAGTATCTTTTTCTTGCTAGAAAAAGTACTTCACTCTCGACTACCCGGCTCCGAGAGTCAGTCAAAGAGAAAGTTTCGGAGTTAAGGGTTAAATTCAATACCCAACTTAGAACCTAGTACCTATAACGTAGAACTATGAGCTAGTAGCTATAAGCTGTTTTTACTAAAACCACTCTATGGTATAATCCTCATATGGAAAACTACTATGTCGTCATCGGTCTTGAGATACATGCGGAGCTTGATACAAAAAGTAAAATGTGGTGCGGATGTAAAAACGATGCCTATGAAAAAAGACCAAATCACAATGTTTGTGAAGTATGTATGGCGCATCCTGGAACTCTCCCAGTACCAAATAAAGAAGCAATAAGAAAAGTTATACAAGTAGGCCTTGCCGTGCAAAATGAAGGTAAGAATAATATTGCTGACTTCACTGAATTCGACAGGAAAAATTATTATTATCCAGATATTCCAAAAGGATATCAGTTGACACAGTACAAATTCCCTGTCGTCACTGGTGGCATCATCAACAACATTCCCCTCACCCGCATACATCTTGAAGAGGACACGGCGAAGTCTTCTCACGCAGGAAATATCACTGTGGTTGACTATAATCGCGCAGGAGTACCGCTTATGGAGCTCGTGACCGATCCAGTCAAATATGAAAGTAAAGAAGATGCTGCACATTTTTCAGGAGAATTTGCACGCGAATTACAGCGTGTACTTCGGTACACAGGTGCATCAGAGGCCAACATGGAACTCGGTCAAATGCGTGTCGAGGCAAACATTTCTATATCAAAAGATAAAGACGTGTACGGCACTAAATGTGAGGTAAAAAATTTGAACTCTATCGCATCAGTTGAGGCAGCTATCAAATTTGAAGTAGAGCGTCACATTACAATCATTGAAGAAGGAGGTTATGTGTTGCAAGAAACACGTGGCTGGGATGAAAACAAATTAGAGACTTTCTCTCAAAGAAAAAAAGAAAATGCTCACGACTATCGCTATTTCCCTGACCCAGATCTTCCAAAGCTCTATCTCTCTAAACTTTTTGATCTTGAACAAATGAAAAAAGAGCTTCCTGAGCTACCAAAAGAAAGACGTTCCCGTTATGAATTACTCGGGATTAAGCCAGAAATTGTAGAAATACTAATCAGTGATCTTAATTTTACAAATAAATTTTTCCAAAAAATAAGTGAAGTTGCTGAAAGAGATAAGAGACCAAAGCTAGCGGAACTCGCCGTTAATTACCTTATCAGTGAAGTGCTTGGAATAATGAAGACAGAATCACTCAGTCTCTCTGACGTAAAACTAGATAATGACTTGTTTGTAAAATTATTAGAAATGAATATGGACAATGAGCTATCTTCTCGTGGGGTAAAAGATATTTTGAAAATTATGGTTATGGAAGGTGGGGACCCGAAATTGATTGCTGAAGAAAAAGGGCTTATACAAAAAAATGATCCAGAAGCACTGAGGAAAATCGTGGATGACGTCCTCGCAAAAAGCGCCACTCAAGTTTCCGACTACAAAGCTGGAAAAGAATCCATGTTTATGTATTTTGTCGGACAATGTATGAAAGAAAGTAAAGGTGCAGGAAACCCGCAGCTATTTCAAGAAATCCTTAAAGAAAAGCTTGTATAGCCATGAAAAAAAGAGGCTGGATCATGCTTTCTACAGTCACCGTCTTAATCCTACTGTCAAGCTTTTTATTTTTTAGAAAAACGACCACTTACCAACAACAGATTATTTGTGGCTCCTTTACTGACGCCCCTTGCTACCTTTATAAGTGTAAAACAGGTGCCGTAAGAGAAGATATAGGAGGGAATCCTTCTTGCTCAGATGGTAGTTCTGTCATAAATCTTGGTAGAGTAGAGGAATAGTGCCTTGAGTGGTGTTGAGGCAAAAAAGTTATGTCTACCTAAATGCTATACTCCATCCATGAAAAACTCTCGACATCTCGTCGAAAATACTATCAGTTTTTTGCTGTTTATTTTCATCTATTTTGCTGTAACGAGTAATACGATAGTAAAGCCGAAAACAAAAGTGACGCCGGAGCTGTGGTCCATAGAAAAAGCTCAGATGCTCCTTCTCTTTGGCTTTGCTTCACATAACTATCTCATACTTCGTGATGGGAATGGCTTCGTCGAAAAAGAGCTTCACGGTACACCAACAGAAAAAGATGGTAGATTTATGAAAGTGTCTCTCTTGCCGGGTCGTACGCTTCGCGTCATGGAATTTAGTGAGCCACTTAATAATGCTAAAACATATCGACCCTCAGCTATCACAGTCTACACAGGCACAAAAGAAGATGTAAAGGGAAAATGGCTAGAAGGAAAAGCTTGTGCAAAAAAAATAAATAAAGAGAATCTCCCCTATCCAGCGCTTGGCATACAATTGGAACAAGACACCATCAACTCAAACTCTGTCGCAACAACGCTCCTTTCTTGCATGAATCTGCCGTCCCCCCGCGTTGGTCTCTTTACTCCCGGGTCAAATAATTTGATTATGAGATGACGTTTTTTGATATAAATTCTTTATTAACGCGTAAATACCCCGTGGCGTCAGCCCGGGGATGTAGCGAGTCGTGTTTTGTAATCAAAACACGCTAAACAGCGAAGCTGTTTAGCTAA
>JAYVAE010000060.1:0-9113 GCA_043751115.1 bacterium
TTGAATAGCTTCGCTATTCAACATGTTTTGTAAACAAAACATAAACTCACTCCATCTCACGGGCTTACGCCACGGGAGGATTTATGTGGACTAAAACTTTCAAACTATCTGCTATAAGCCATCAGCTGCGAATCTCGACAAATTACTAATTACAACTTACGAGTAACTTCTACTCTCCAAGTACCTCCTTCTCTTTACTTTCAAACAATTCTTCAAGAGTGCCATTCGCTTCATCAACTTTTTTTTGAACATCCTCTTTAAAACGCCTTTTTTCATCTTCTCCAAAGTTACCTTCTTTGGCCAAACTTTCTATCTCTTTGTTAGCGTCTTCGCGAGCACTTCTTACTCTCACTCTTGCTTCTTCTAATTTTTCTTTGAGTACCTTCACAAGTTTTTGCCTTGTCTCACCAGTGAGCATAGGGAAGTGCACACGCAGTCCTTCTCCGTCTGAAGAAACAGAGAGCCCAAGATCTGCCTCATTAATTGCTTGCTCAAGTTCACGTATGACACCCTTGTCCCACGGTGCAACTCTAATGGTTCGCGCATCTTCAATGGTAATACTAGCGACATGTGCTACCTGCATTTTTGATCCAAACTGAGTGATATAAATATGGTCAAGCACAGAGAGCGATGCTCTCCCTGTAGACAGAGACTTATATTCGTTTTTTAAATGTTCAGCCGTCTTCTCTAATTGCTCGGTGAGAATGTGTATGGTAAATGACATAATGGAACTATTCTATCACATACGGCAGTGAAAGTGCGAGATAGTCGAGCATCATTTTGCTGCTTACTGATACATCCTTTGTGTACTTTAAAAAAAGTACAATATCAGCCCTTCCCTTCATTCCTTCATTTGTCTTTGGAAGTGCCGCCATAAGCTCCGTGAGAAACTGAGCTAAGTATTCTTTATCTTTTTTATCATCACTATCTTTCTTTGCTAAAATTTTTTTAACAAATGGAATTTCCATGCGAAGACTTTTATTAGTTGCAAGAAATAGCTTTGTGTCAAAAAGTTTTTCACTTCCTTCTTCTTCTTCAGAGGAAAGGTGTGTCACTTCTGCTCGTGAAAGCACCGCTGGAAGTAGTCCCTGTTTACTTTCGGTAATAAAAACAAAACGAATGTGGGGATGAGGTTCCTCGAGAGTCTTAAGCATTTTATTTTGTGCCTCGGGGAGAAAGGTATAAAAAGAAAGAATGATAATTCTTTTTTTTATAGTTTGAGAACGGGCCAGAGCAAGTATTTCTTCCACGAGCGAGACCGTCACCTGCTTTGTATCAAAAATACTCATTTCTGTGTCTCTTTCCGCATTTTTAAAATAAGAAATAATTCCTCCCTTTAACCACTCCCTATCGGAAGTGATGAGAAAAAGAAAAGAGTGCGGTGAAAAAAGGACATTTAGTAGTTGTGTTTGCTTTTCTTTCATAAGAATTTTATAAGAATAAGTATAGCAAATGAGGGGACAATTGCTTTAGACATTATATTGTAATAAACTTCGTGGTAATCGATCTTTAACCCCACTTGAGTGAAAGGATGTCGTATGAAGTTAAGCATTGCAAATGGCAGTCTCTTTGAGACGAGGTCGCCACTTGACCACCTGGCTGATAATTCAAAGCTACTTGAAACAGGACTTCAAAAAGGTGAAGAACTGAGTCCTTGCCGTATTTGGACGGGGCCAAAAGTGAAATCTAGTCACAAAGATTACGGAAGATTATCGCTTTATCGCAACTGGCCTGAAATGAAAAAAGCAACAATTTCAAGAGGTCTCGTAGACAGAGTGCAACTCCGAACTCACCGTATTTCCCTCATGATGCGCGACCTTCTACAGAAATACCATGACTTTAACTGGTCAGAACAGAAGTGGAAAGACGTCTTTTTCAAGCACAACGAAAAAGTGAAAGAACTCGGTCTAGAGGCTGACCACCTTTGTGCTGAGACACTTTGCTTTGAGCCGTGCCATCTCGAGTGGGTCACTCGCGAAGTAAATCTCGAAAGAATGTGGACCCGTGTCCGGCAGGAAAGGAGAGAAGCCGAATTCGGAAGACTGCACAACCACATGCATGGTCAATTCCATAGTTATGCGCAAATGACTGCTGGGAGACCAAAATCTTCATCTTGCTCTCTTGAAATAGCGGACCTTCCTTACGATACTTTAAACCTTCAACTGAAGCTACTATTCCAAGATCAAAGCTTGGATTAAAAGCAGTGCCGCCGCCCTCCGGGCGGGCGGCGGCACTCTTGCTTTTCATCAGTTATCTAAACGGCTCTATTTCTTTGAAAAAATGGATCTCTTATACACATCGAGATGCTCAAGGGCGATGCCTGTCCCTTTTGCCACACAGTAAAAAGCATCTTCTGCAAGAACTGCTTTGACTCCGGTTCTTCTTTCGATAAGCTCAGGAAAATGTCTGAGCATTGATGTGCCTCCACTCATGATAATACCGTTATCGATAATATCACTTGCAAGCTCTGGCGGTGTCTCCTGAAGAACGTCCTTTACCGCTTTTATCATTTGCCGAAGTTCTTTATCTATCGCTTTTACTATTTCATTTGTTTTTATTTCAACAGTGCGAGGGAGGCCTGCAATAAAGTCTCGCCCTTTAACCTTCATGGAAAGCTCTTCCTCAAGAGGGAGCGCCGAGCCCACCGTTATTTTAATATCCTCCGCCATCTGATCGCCAATAGCTAGATTGTATGTTTTCTTCATATAGTCGACTATTGCTTGATCGATTTTATTGCCTGCACATTTCATCGAAGTACTACAAACAATGCCCCCTAAAGAAATAACCGCGACGTCTGTCGTTCCGCCTCCAATATCAACAATCATACGTCCCATCGCTTCTTGTATTTGTATACCAGCACCTATTGCCGCAAGTATCGGCTCTTTCACAACATAGGCATTTCGAGCACCAGCATTCATCGCAGCTTCAATAACAGCACGCCTTTCAGTTGATGACACTCCTGCTGGCACAGATATCATCACCTCTGGTTTAAAAACAGTGTATTTTCCGAGTGCCTTTCCTATATAGTATCTAAGCATGACCTCAGTAACACGATAGTCAGCAATAACACCATCGCGCATCGGTCTATACGCTCTAATAAAATCTGGAGTACGTCCGAGCATTTCTTTTGCCTCTGTACCAACGGCTAAAATAGTATTATCAACTTCAGAAATAGCAACCACAGAAGGCTCACAAAGTACAACACCCTTGCCGGGTAAATACACGAGAGTATTTGCTGTGCCGAGGTCTATTCCGAGTTTTCTATCAAAAATACCCATATATTTAAGCTTCTATAGGCTTAGTATAGCATAATTGCTACAATATAAAATATGTATCTCTTTCTCGTCATTCCCCTTGCGTCTGGACTGCCGATGCCATATCTTTCTTATTTTTCTAAGGAATCAGTCACTCTCGGTTCACTCATACCGATTACTATAAAAAAGAGAAAAATTTTTGGCATTGTCATATCTTGTGAAAAAGTTGAGCTAGAAAAGATGAGTATCAAAAGCGCTTCTTATCCGTTAAAGAAAATAGGTGCCGGGAGCAAAAGACCATTTCTACCGCCAGAGTTCACCGAGGTATTACTTCACTTCTCTGAAATGACAATAACCGCGCTCCCAGAATTATTTTCAAATCTCATACCAGAGAGACTCATCAGTAAAAAAATATCGAGCGAGTTTTATACCAATCAAAAAATAAAAAAGAGTGAACTCTTATTACTTTCACTGCCTTACGAAGAACGTTTGACGAGGTATCGAAGTATTATTCGCGAATCATTTGCAAAAAATGAATCTATTGTCATTTACTTTCCAACTGTCAGGGAGCTTATGCTAGCGCAAACTCATTTATCTAAAGGAATAGAAGAATATACTCTTCTTCTCCATGGAGAATTGAGCCAAAAAGACGAGTTAACTGTTGACGAAAAGTTAGTACTCAAGCACCCTCTCTTACTTCTCTCTACTCCATCATTGTGGGCCTTTGAACGCTCAGATATCGGTTTTTTTATTGTTGAAAATGAAGTAAGTCACCATTATCATAGCCATTTTTCATCATTTGACTTTAGAAATCTCATGATGCAACTCGCTTCTTCATTTTCACTTTCACTACTTTTTGGATCGACATTACTTTCGCTCTCACGTTTTTCACTAAGAGAAGAAGGCGGGGCAGTAGAATTAACACCACTATATCTCCGGGCAGATAATACATTCAAAATAATTGCTATGAATGACGAAAAGCGTAGTGGAACACCATTTCTCTCTATCGAAGCCCTCAAAGAGTTAGAACATATCAAAGAACTCGGTCGAGGTCATTATTTTATTTACACACAAAGAAAAGGAATGTATCCAAGCACAGTGTGCGCTGATTGCTCCACTCTTTTGCTCTGCAAAAATTGCAACAAACCCCTCGTACTTCACAATGTGGGACAGAACAAAGCCTATATGTGCCATTACTGTGAAAACTTCATCGCAATTTCAGAGGAACATCCTGTTTCCTGCGCGCATTGTGGTGGATGGCGCATGAGACTGCTCGGTGTCGCATCATCTGGTATAGAAGCGCTCTTGGCTAAAACCGGCATCCCCCTTTTCGTCATTGACGGTGAAAGAACAAGAACCAAAAAAGAAGTACTCACAACATATAATGCTTGGAAGAAAGAACCTTTTGCCGTTCTTATCGGCACTGAACTTGCACTCAATATTCTCTCTGAGTCTGATAATACAACAGTGGCATCGCTTGACTCACTTTTTGCTTTACCTGAATATACTACCGACGAAAAAATACTTTCTCTCCTTCTCACTTTAAAAGAAAAAACAAAAGGGGTTCTTCTTCTTCAAACACGCATGAGCAATAACCCCCTCTTTGAAAATTTAAGTGACTATAGTTTTCTGAAATACTATAAATGGGCATTAGAGGAGAGAAAATCTCTTCACTTACCCCCCTACTATGTCATCATAAAAGCAGAGTTCCAGCGTATGAAAGACATAGATAAAAATAATATCACTCTCATACTTTTTGAAAAAAAGTGGGAGCATGTTTGGTTTGAAAGCGGTCCGCAGAAAATGCTTTTGATACTACACATTGAAGAAAAACTCTGGTTTAAAAATAAAGAAACAAGAGACACTGTGCGCTCTCTGTGCGAAGGAGGAGTTCTCACATTTAATCCAGAAAACCTTTTCTCTTAAACAGAGAAACCTAGCCAAAGTCATTATTCTGTGTTATAGTATTTTACAATTATGAACAAACATCTAGAGCCGATTGTGCAAATAAATGAAAGCTTAGAAAATAGTCTTCGAAAGAAGTCACTACCAGTCATGGCCGCCGAGTACGGCAGTACCGAGCTACTGAATCTTATCACTAAGATGAGAACTACTCTTGCTAATGAAGAAGACGGAGTAGCACTCGCTGCTCCTCAAATCGGAATTAATAAGCAAGTCTTTGTCGTATCTCCCCTCTCCTACAAAGAAGGCACTGTCTTTAAGCCTCTCGTTTTTATCAATCCCAAAATCATAAAAAAAAGTAGCAAAAAAATTGAAATGCAAGAAGGGTGTCTTTCTGTCAGGTGGATTTACGGTAAAACTAAAAGATATGTAGGGGTGACTATCGAGGCGTCGGATGAGAATGGTAAGCTATTTACTTATGGTGCCAGTGGTCTCATCGCTCATATATTTCAACATGAAATAGACCATTTGGGCGGTATTTTATTTATTGACCATGGTTATAATCTTGAAGAATACACTGAAGCAGAAATGAAGGAAGCAATGAAAAAATAAAGAACCCTGGGCTCACGCCACAGGGTATTGGGCGCAATCCTTTGTACTACTTTAGCTAAACAGCTTCGCTGTTTGGCGTGTTTTGATTACAAAACACGACTCGCTACATCCCCGGGCTGACGCCACGGGGTATTTACGCGTTAATAAAAAAATGTGAACCCTTATCGGGGTCCGTTCGCAAACTGTGAAAACTGTGTTCGAAGCAAAGACAGTATCAGACGTGGTAGCGATAGCCGCCTTCGCCTGAGTGGCTGCGCCATCCACTCCCGCCACACGGACTTGCTTTCCTTTTGTTTCGTGACCATTCTTTTACTCTCGACTTTGACGATATTTCTCCGCCGCCCATCGTAGTAACTGTAGTCAGTTCTCCAATGATTTGTTAGGTAGTGTCCAGCTTTTTGGCGCGTACGTGTTGAGTGACACCTGTCATGGGTAGCTCCTAAAGTTAAGAAGCAAATAATACTAAATCTTTTTTTAGCTTTATGCAAATGATTATTTCTCTGTTATTCTATAGTTCATGAGCATCTCTACCACTTTTGCTTTCTTTGGTACTGGCCCGCTTGCCGAAAGCGTGCTGGCTTCACTTGTAAGACATGGCTTCACCCCTACGCTCATTGTTACGAAGCCGGACTCACAGTCAGGCAGACATTTAGTAAAAAGTACGCCACATATAAAAGTCTGGGCAGAAATG
The DNA here is from genome assembly GCA_043751115.1 of bacterium. Taxonomy (GTDB): domain Bacteria; phylum Patescibacteriota; class Minisyncoccia; order Phycocordibacterales; family UBA5272; genus UBA11704. Next base: position 6,460 of record JAYVAE010000060.1, read on the forward strand.
AAAAACATCCCCGTCTATCAGCCTGAAACTTTGAAAGAGCTTCCCGAAGATTCACCACTTCTCTCACAAAAATTTTCTTTCTTTGTTGTTGCATCATACGGGAAAATTCTGCCGGAAAAAGTACTTGATCTTGCCCCACTTGGCACGTTGAACGTGCATCCCTCAGGCCTACCTCTTTATCGTGGGCCATCCCCTATTGAAAGCGCGCTTCTTGATGGAGTCGGAACCATCGGAATCAGCATTATGAAATTAGATAATGAAGTAGATCATGGGCCTATATTAGTACAAACTGTTATTACAGTAGAAAAAAGAGACACTGCTCTCACTATTGAAATAAAGGCTGGCCTTGAGGGCGGCGCGCTACTTTCCCAGTGTCTCCCTCACTTTTTAGAAAGAACTCTTCTACCGAAAGAGCAAGACCATAGCATGGCAACCTTTTGTAAGAAAATTGAAAAAGAAATGGGTGAAGTAAATCTAGATGATAGCGCTACATCTCTTTTTCATAAGTATCAAGCATTCACTCCATGGCCGGGCATCTATTTTTTTCATACGCATAATGAGAAAAAGATACGAGTAAAAATAAGCGAAATCAATTTTGATTTTGCTAAAGAAGACACAGTGAAAAATATCATACTCAAAGTTATTCCGGAAGGGAAAAAAGAAATGAGTTTTGAAGATTTTAAAAGGGGTTATCATATGCTATAAAAGTAAAAATACATGTAGGCATTTACTACATGTATTTTTACTTCTGCTTTTAAATTCTCATCTTTACTTTTTGTAAGCCTTTTATTGCTTCTGCTTTTTCCCTTACTTGAGCGTCACATTTTTTATGCTAATCGGTGAAAGCGGTCTATCATCGCCATCTGTTCGCGTATTTTGTATCTTTTCAACAACATCCATGCCACGCACCACCTTTCCAAAAACAGTGTAACTTGGTGGTAATGAAGCTTGTGGATTAGCACTCACAATAAAGAATTGACTACCGTTCGTGTTTGGCCCGGAGTTAGCCATGGCAACAGTTCCATATGAATAAATCTCTTTCCCAGAAAGTTCATCAGCAAATTTGTATCCCGGTCCTCCTGTTCCCCATTCCTTTTGTCTGCTGTCATCTTTGGTTAGAGGGTCCCCTACTTGTATCATAAAACCCTTTATAACCCTGTGAAATTTTATGCCATCATAGAATTTCGTGGAAGCAAGAGAAACGAAATTGGCTGCCGTTTTTGGTGCAGACGTTTCTGTAAACACTATTTCTATATCACCCTCTGTGGTACTGATGACAGCTCCATTTACTGTCGTCGTTTTTACTTGATCTTCATTCATAGGTTTTATATTTTTATTATTTAAATCAGTAGTATTTTTATTATTACTATCTTTCAGAGTCTCACTTCTGGTAGCTGGAACTCCATTTTGTGTTGGTAATTTTTTCTCTCCTACGCTTGCCCATATGAGGCCTCCTACCGCGACGATAACTAGTACGCCCATGACAGCATGATTCATTTTCATATAATTCTCGTATAATTCATTTGGCTAATTTCTATTAATACACGTTATCTCGTCTCTTTACTTTGCTACTCTGACCTATTTTTTACTACCTTCTTAATAGTCCTTTTATTTTCTGAGCACCTTTTTTAAAAAGAGACATTTCTTTATCTTTTTCATCAGAAAGCTCACGCCCGAGTTTGTCTTTCATGAGATCTATTCCTTTATACACGTCATCAGAAAGAACTTCAAGTGCCTTTTCTTTCCCCTTTCTCGTAAAGATGGCTCTTACTTTATAAATATTCCCATGCAGGTGATGCTCAGAAGTTTTCTCGATTTCAACTGCAAGCTTCGCTGTATGATCTCCTTTTGTATACTTTTTTGCTACAGCAAACTTCTGCTCTACGTAATCTGAGATGGCACTTGTTATTTCTAAATGAACTCCGCTTATGATGATTTGCATATATATACTATTACGTAGTTAGTATAGCAAATATTTCATAGGAGAAACGTGGGTAGAGCTTATCCATTTTGCGCTATTTTATATGCAATAAAAATGCCGAGCATACCACCAAAGAATGCAAAGAGTATACTGGCTGTTGAAAAGTCAGAATCTCCCCAAAGTGTCGGGACATAGCTGCCAAGTATAGATCCTATAGTTGCTCCAATACCAATAAGTTTTTTTGGACTCATTATAGGAGAAAGTGTAACATGGTCTTAATCAAAAGTAGTGTGCTAAAAAGCATACCTTGCACTTTTTCTCCTTTTTTTGTATTATGTACAAGCACTTATTCTATTTTGTAATAAGAAAAAGAAGTAAAAAGTTCCAAGGTGGCATAGCAACAAAAAAGATTGACAGTTACTGGGAAGTGCTAGGAAAAGATAAAGTCTCCATAGAATAGTAAAGGAAAATAAAATATTCCAAGGTAATTCAGCAGTAAAAAAGATTGACAGTTGCCGGTAATTGCGACGAAAATAAGTTTTCACTAAATAGTGTAGTAAAATAAATAAAATATTCCGCGATAGCTCAGCGGTAGAGCAGTTGCCTGTTAAGCAATTGGTCGTAGGTTCGATCCCAACTCGCGGAGCCAGATAACCAATCTTTGCAAAGGAGGGCCTCAAAGCCCTCTTTTGCTATGAATTTTTCTAGCTTTTTACTACTAAAGGTAAGTTCG
>JAYVAE010000061.1:0-19050 GCA_043751115.1 bacterium
TTACTCCCGAAGGCCCTCTTTGTTTTTGTAACAAGAGTCGAAGTATTTTTTTATATGTCTCCTTTGAAACAATGGAGAACTGCGGTGATTTTGTAAGAATGACTAGCGACATAAGTTACTTCATTTTAAAAAAACGGTATTTCAGACGTTCAATAACCTTTATTTTTTTAAATGGCCTGTATAGCTTCGTCAAAAGAACAAGTCTTCGTGAGGAACGCATAGAGCTGCTCTCAATAAACTCGGCGTATTTTCTTAGTTCTAATGCTTTAACAGGATTAATGGTTCTTCTTTTCGCTTTGAGTAGATCTTGGTCAATGATGTTTTGTATGAAATCATCAAATTTCTCCCTAACTAATGGCAAGTCTGCTCCAGGTGCTTGTAATTTTTCGTTAACCATTTTAAGATACAAGTCGTCGTCACTGTCTATTTCTTTGACGCGTTCGATAACTTCGTTAAAAGAATTGTAATCATGGCAATTGATAAAGCGCTTGGTGTTAAATTCATTATCTATCTTAGGATTCCCCCAGTAGATAGGAATCGTTTGTGCTGCGAATGCGCTAACTATTTTTTCCGTCGTATATCCAGACCTTGATGAGTTTTCAAAAGCAATTGAAAATTTATGATTTCTTTCATACGAGAGTTTGTCAGCAAGCTTCTCTCCTCCTATGTTATTTAGGTATGATCCAGCAGAGCTCACTTTTTTATACTTGCTAAGCATCTCGAACATCTCTTTCCTCTCAGTACTTGCTCTATAGTTCGAGTATACAAAGCTACAAAACCCAGTCTTACTTAGTAAGTTTTTTTTAGTGAATGGGGTAGGCGGCTCTGTTAGGTAGCTTTTTTCTGGTGTAATTAAATCATCAAGATTGTAAAACACTCTCACGAGGTAAAGGGGAAGTCTGTAGTATCTGTCTTCGAATGTCATGTAGTCAAAGCCAAAAGCATAGTCACATAGATTAAAATTTGGCGATATGTTTTCCCCAGTATAGAATATCTTTATAGAATCGTCATATTTATAGTGATCATAAGTAGATTCATGAAAAAATAAATAGTCAGGGTTTTCAGATAGCTCCACCTCGTAGTATTTTTGAAGTATGGAAAAAATGAAATAACTATACCCGTAAACTGCAGTTATGTCACCCCCACAGATTTTAACTTTTATTTTCTTCATCTTAGTTTGTGGTACTAGCTAATGATTGTAAGTATCTCTTTAAGGTATCTTTCGTCGTCACAGTCCTCCGGGCTTCTCTCGTTTATTTCATTAAAGTATTTGTACGGTACTTTAACTTGCTTTTTCTCTCCTCGTAAGAACATTTCGTATTCCATGTCAATGTGGCCAATGTCGACAACCCTGTATCCAAGAAGAAATAATTCATATCCCAAAACTTTTGCAGTTGGTCCAAGTGATAACAAAATAAGTCTGTCCTTAGAAATTTTTAGAGCTTCACATTTAATTTCATCATATTTACCGTACGCATTCTCTGGGGGGCAAAGAATTCTTTTAAGTGATAGTGCGTTATTAAACATATCGTTGCCGACACCCACCCTACTTTTATTGCCTTCAATGAGCACAACCTTTTCCCCATCCCAGATACTAAAAATTTTTCGGAAATTTGCACCAGCGCTGCTTTTATCTTTATATGCTAGGTAGTGTCGAGTAACATTGGTGTCGCCATATGTCTGATCATAATTTAGAAGAGCTTTCCAAGTATGATTATATCGATACATGTGATGCATAACGAATTTGTGAGCGTAGTCAGCGAATACATCTAGGTTGCCCCACATCCCTGGAATGCAAATTAAGAGTCCTTCATGTCTTGAACGTATTATTTCTTCTAGTTTTTTTGCAAGCTTTTCGTCCTTACTTTGAAAACCTAAATCTAGCCCATCAATTAAAGAAATTTCTCCGTCACCAAATCGTATCATCGAGAGCTTCTTTTCAATCACAGTGTCAAGAGTTTTCAGTATGGATAAGACCGTAGGCTTTTTACTGTTCTTATGAATATGCATCCTGTCAATATAGTACAGCCTTGCTAAGAGAGGGCCGATTTTTTGCCGCAATATAAGAGGGGTCCTGCTTCTTATCTCTTGAATTAGAACTTGATGAGGTTTATTTTTCATGAAGTACACTAGATTTCCTAAACTTTCCTAGTTTGTAGTAAGTGTTATTCCCATCCCAAAAGGCCCAAACATACCCATATTTTTTTAAATAGCCATAACCTCTTCCCTCTATACAAAGGACATTCGCTTTATATTTGTTCCAGTCGTTACTTTTAAGAACCTCATGTTCGAAGGTCTCTACATCGATTGAAATAAAGTCTACGGTTTCTAAGCCGTTTTCTTCAAAAACTTCACTGAGGGGCTTTAACTGAAGTGTTCTTTTGTTTTTTATATTCCACTTGTCTGCAAAACTTTTTACGCAAGTGTTTCTATATGTGTCGCTTAGATTCTCATAGTAGATGGCTTCACCGGCACCAATGCCGCAGTTGAGATTTATATCTTCGGGTCTCTTGTTTAGAAATTGCTCATAGCCATTAACGTTCGGCTCAATATTTATACCTCGCCAACCTCTTTCGTAGAATAGTCTGGTGTTATTTGTATGATCAGGGTTATTCCCTCCAATATCAATGTAAGTGCCATTTTTTTTATAATCTGTGAGCCAATCAATAACATTGTCTTCGTTAATTGTTGAGTACGAGAAGGCTCTTAATCTCATTGCTCTAATCAGAATTCTGCCAAAATAGTAGGGTAGTCTCATAATTTTTTTCATAGTCAGTTTAATAAAACAATTTTACCATATTTCTAGCTCAGCAGAAATCTCTGCTATGTAGTCTTCGTTAGTATTTTCTTTTTAGCGATATTATAGTTCTCTTCTACTGTCTCAAGAGTAATATTATTTTCAAGCTCGTATAATTTAATATAGACCATCAGCCTAAAAAAAGGGTAGAGAAGAATAATGAGTAGTCCAAGGGTTCCATTTTTGTAACCACATTTTCCATAAATCAACATATACCTAAACATCGCAGCTATCGTTTTTAGAAGACTAAATTTTTCGCCACGCTCAAATTTTTGTTGTGCTTCTGTTTCTGCATAACGAAGATGGCCAGTGACGAACTTGCTTAAGGTATAGACACTAAAATGCTTTATGGCAAATCTTTCTTCACTCGGCAGGAAAAGTTGCTGGTCCTTTGTTCCGGTGAATCTGCCAAGGCCATGTATATGGTTATTCTTGAAGTCAATAAAATCCTTATGATAAATAAATGGTGCATATGATTTTTGTACGTAGCCATCAGTGTAACCCCAGAGATAAGTATAAAGAGGAATATTGATGGACTTGTATTTATTTTCGCTCGCAAGTTCAATCATTTTCTCAACAAGTGACTTTGGCGCTATATTATCGGCGTAACCCCAATAAAGCCAGTCTGTAGTTATTATACTTTTTACAAAAGCGAAATTCTCTTCAGTTTCCATAAAGGGCTTCTTATTTTCTGGGCGGACAAAAAATTTTGCCCCCATTCTTTCCGCTATCTCTTTTGTTTTGTCAGTACTTCCACCGTCTAAAATAAAAACCTCACCATAATCAATGAAATTTCTGATGACTTGTGATATCCTTTTTTCTTCATTGTAAGCAAAAATCACGAAAGTAATTGGTTTGTTCATAAATTTTTATTAACGAAATTTGCGGTATAAGGTAATTAGTTTTCCAAGGCCAAGTTTTTGTAGATCTCTTTTGACAATTTCTTTAAAGGTGAACCAATACTCACGAGTATAAAAATAAATATAAAATTGTGTGTTTGAGATTGGAAGTTTAAATTGATCTCTAATCCACGTTGCCAACTGTAGCGTAGAAGCAATGCGTCCTTGTATCGTTTCAAGCCCAGCGAAGACATCCCATCGGATGTTTGAAGACCGAGTCTTAACAAAAGGTTTTGCAATGATGGTGAAAGGTTGATCTTTGAAATTAATTAAGTTTATATACATATAGACTGCAAGTGTGTCTAAGAATTCTTCTTTACCTTTGTAGTTTACCCAGGGCTCTCGTAAATATAATTGAGTAGAAAGTCCAACGAAGACGCCGATCAAATTTGTATATCTTTTTATGGTATGAACGTACTCCGACAGTGATTTATTGTATATGTTATCTGTAATTGTGAGGTTTGGGTGGGGGAGTACAGGATTCTTAAGTTCCGCATCGTAGCCCCAGCAGTTGAGACCGTAAAAAGGTGTGGTTGAAGTTTTTAACATCTCCACAATTTCATGTATAGCGCCTTCAAAAAAAGCGTCATCATCCCCGATAGAGAGACAGTACTTACCGCGCGCTTTTGCCATAAGTTTTACAAAACTCCTGTCGAACCCAAGATTGGTATCGTTTCTAAAATAGACAATATTTGAGTACCTGCTCTGATAGCTCTCCACGATTTTCGTGGTGTCGTCAGTGCTTGCATTATCAGCGATTACTATTTCCACCTTTTCCAGTAACTCTTTATCCGTAAGTTGAGAGACAATACTTTCTAGGCATTCTGGGAGATACTTAGCCCTGTTGTAGGTAGGTATGCAGATGCTGAGTAGGGGTCTACTCATACAGCTTTCGTTATTCTAATAATATCGTTTTTTACTTCGAGTACAAGGCTGTTTTTATTTATGACATTTTTTTCCTTCAGCATCTTTTTTAGCCCACTAATTCTTGGGTAACCATCCTTTCCATTGAAACAGCGCGCATCGTCAATGAGAATACAGTGATCATTTCTGTGATTAAGGATAAAATTGAGCTCAGCTATTATTGGAGAGTCTTTTGTCCCTTGCGCAGTTCCTTGACCTGAGTAGTGAGCGTCGAGCCAAAAAAGAGTCGGCTTATTTATTTTCGTCACGGAAGGAAGCAGCGTCCCGCTGTCCCCCTCGTAGAGGTGAATTTTTTTTATAAAGTCAAAACGTTTTTTATTCTCTAAAAAGAGTTCATGACTTAATTCAATAGAGCTCAGATCATCGAAGTAGTCTTTACAGGCGCTCAGAGTATTTCCTTTGTAAGTTCCAGTTTCTATAAAAATACGGCACCTATACTTTTTTGCATAATCAAGTATAAGAGAGGCCTTTTCTTTTTGATTTAGTAGCCTGACAGAAATGGTTCGAGTAAGCCTTATCCTATTTAGGTATTCAAAAGAATCTCTTACATAGGGAGTTGTAAGGATTAATTTTTTAATTTTTTGACTTATCATAACTTTGCAGTGCTAATGATACTATATTTTCAAAAGAATGAATAGTGGGGCGCCTAACTCGGCAATCTCATTGGTTACTTGTGGGCTTGTTTAGAGAGTCTCTATTTTGTATGATAAGCTAGTCTTATCGTAGATAGTAAATGTTAACCGTCTTGTTATTATAATACTTACCCATTCTAAACACCCACATTCAAACTCTATGACCAAACATGACATCTTCTTTCGGTATAAAGACATTACTTTATTTAATCAAGTCTTTGAGTCTGGCGAGTTAATACAAATTGACACAGAAAAAAACCTAGACAAAATTTTAGAAGTTGACCAGCTTTCTATTAAAAATATTGTTATTGTGGGGGCTTGGCGGGGCAATGAAGTCGCCTCTTTTCTTAGATTTAAAGATGCTACTATATATTGCTTTGAGCCAAATGAATTTAATTTTAAGCATCTGAAGGACAGATGGAAGGGAAATGAAAGGGTTATTTGTTTTCAAGCAGCCTGCGCATCTTTTGACGGAGAGTCGGAACTAAATGAGGCATCTCTTACAGGAAATGATTCATTGCTTCAGATTAGTTCAAATTCAGCTACTGGTTTAAAACTAGTTAAGGTTCACAAGATAAAAACGGTCAAGCTTGACAGTGTTAAAGAGCTTCAGGGTAAAAAAATAGACCTTCTTTGGGCCGACACGCAAGGGTATGAGCGCGAGGTTCTATCCGGCGCTACGGAACTACTCAAACAAACAAAGGCCCTTTTCCTTGAAGTTTACAAAACAAATTTGGACTATGTCGGAGGTGTCGCACAAGATGAGCTAACCTCCTTTTTAAAAGAGAGGAATTTTTACTTAACAGCAGAGGGGATAGATAAGAAAAACATAGGAGGCAACGCTCTTTATTTAAAGAATGACACAAAGACAAGAGCATTTCAGCATGATGTTTATGAGCGGAGAATAAAAAATAGCTTAAAAGACGTAGCCATGAGAAAAAAGTTACTTAAGTCAAGGGTGATACAAAAGCTGGTGACTTTTATGCCGATTAGAGCGAAGACGCTGATAAAGAGAGTCGTCTTTAAGCTTTCAAGATAAGCAAGAAAGTTTCCCGGGCCCCTTTAAACAAAAAGAGTGAAAGGAAAGGGACTACATATGAAATAAGTGTGGCTAGAGCGGCTCCAGAAATACCGTAGATGGGAATAAGAAGCAAGTTAAGCAGTACGTTGGCTATCATGCCAAAAAATGCAACCACAGAAAGAACCTTAGTCGCATTCTCCACAATAAGAACTTGTTGAGATAATGAATTAAGTGCTGCGCCAACGGTACTCCAAGCGCATATATAAAGGGCTGGAAGGGCGGGCAAGAAAGCAGCTCCAAATATTACAAGGAGTATTTTCTCTCCGAGTAGGGTGATGCAGAGAGCGGTTACCACAGACATGCCCAGTATTCCCAGAAAAAGCTTCCTGGTTCTTCTGTGATAGAGTTCTTTTGATACGCTTTTTGCGTTTACAATTGCAGGGAGAAGAGCGAGCAACATTATTTGGGGGATGAAATAAGAAAGCTCGGTAATTCTGACGGCGGAATCATATAGCCCGACGGCCTCCGCATTTATCATGTGCTTTAGCATGACCTGGTCTATTCTCGAGTAGATTAAAAAGAACGCCGAAGCAAAGATAAGGGGGTAAGAATCCTTTAGCAATGAAAGCATGACTTCTTTTTTGAAGCGAAGCAAAAAGACATCTTTGTATACCTTAGCTTTAAGATATAAGTAACCTAAGGAGTAAAGAAGTGGCTCGAGGAGTACGATGAAGGCAAGATAAATAACACCTTGACCTAAATAAATAGTTAGAATTTTTAAGAGGTTGAGCACGGTTACTACTCCGAGTAAGAGGAGTGATGGATATTTTGATTTGGCCTCAGCTTGGAATTCAAAGCCAAGTAACTGGAATGCCCCAAAAAAGCTAGAGAGGCTAATGATAAAGATAAGAAAAAGAGATACGTCTTTTGATGATACAAATAGAGCAGTTAAGAGAGTAACTAAAATAGTCAGGATCGCTCCAATAAGCCTAAGAGCGACCGCACTCCCCAGCAGCTCGTTTCTTCTACTTGGGTTTTTTATAAGCTCACGATGAAGTATCGGGTCAATGCCAAGATATGCAATAAACGCAAAGAGACTTACGAAGCTTATGGCGTAGCTAAGCTCACCATAGTTTGCTGGCCCAAGGTTTCTTGCCATATAGGCCGTCGCAAGGAAAGTAATTGCTATTGTTCCAATCCTCGCAAAAAACATCCAACCTATATTTTTTATATGTTTCTGAATCCCTGGATGCGCAAGCTTTTCTTGGATGTATGAAGATAATTCGACGTAAGATTCGTACATAAGAGTGTTATAGTCCTCACTCGTAAATGAGGTGAAAAATTACAGAGACTAGAAGATTTTCTGGCAACAAGGGGTTTTTAGCGAGCGGGGCCAGTGGTCAGATCGTATATTAATACTTTGCGAGAAACTCATCAATTTTACTTTTCAAGTAATCTATCTGATTTTGCTCCAGTCCATGATGGCAAGCAAGAACGAAAGCGCTTTTCATAATGAGGTCCGTATTGGGGAAAGCGTCACCTATCTTACGGCTCTCAATTTTCCTAAAACCGGGTTGCTTCAGTATATTTCCAGTAAATACTGGCCTTGTTTGTATATCATTTTCTTCAAGAAAAGTAACTATATCGAGTCTTGTAAAGGGGGATTTTGGTTTAATAATAATCGGAAATGCAAGCCACGCTGTTTCTGTGTTTGGTGTTTGCGTCGGAAGCGTAAAGTATTTATCCTTTGTTTTAATAAATTCAGTTAAGTTTTGGAAGTTAGCGCGCCTTTTCGCCAGGAAACCAGGAAGTCTCTTTAGCTGAGCAAGTGCAAAGGCTGATGAGATTTCTAGTGGTAAGAAATTGTATCCCACTTCACTAAAGATAAACTTGTTGTCATAGGGGATGCCACCAAGTTTAAAATTAAATCTGTTTTTAAGTAGCTCAGAGTTCGCTTTTTCGCCATAAAGTGACGACTGCCTTCCCCATCCGCGGAGAACTTTCAGCCTCGATTCCCACTTTTCGTCATTGACCATAATCATTCCTCCTCCACCGGCTCCGTTAATGATGTGCGAGCCGTAGAAACTAGTAATGGAAATATGCGAGTACTTTCCGGTTGGATTTCCTTCAAATGTTCCTCCAATCGTATCACAACAGTCTTCGATGAAATAGAGCTTATGCTTTTTAGCAATCTCAGCAAGAGCCTTCATATCTGGAATATTCCCCATAAGAGAAGGAATCATAAGGGCTTTCGTTTTTTTCGTGATAGCCTTTTTCACTTGTTCAATATTAACAACATAGGTCGTTGGGTCGACGTCAACAAAAACAGGGATAAGTCCTTTTTGAACAATTGGCGAGACAACAGTTCCAAAAGTTAGGGCAGGGGTTATAACCTCAGAGCCCTTTGGGAGATTGAGTAGCTCGAATGCGAGCAGGTTTGCCGAAGATCCTGAATTAACCATAACACCAAATTTTTTGCCAAACATCTTTGCAATTTTTGCTTCAAAGTCAATAGTTTTGTCACCAAGAGCAGTGTTACCCTTAAGTACCTCTACAACAGCGTCTATCTCTTCTTGTCCATGTACCGAAAAACCGTAGGGAACTCTAAGTTTGTTATTTTTCATTACGTTGCAGTTGTTACGTTATTAATGACTATATAGTTGTCATTGTATCATAATTTTTTAGAGAGAAAAAGTATTAAGCTAGTTGCTAGTCTAAGCAGAAAGCGCGCCTTGCTACTCGAGATGTCTCAAATTGATAGGTCTATCAAATCAAGCTCCTGGTGGTCTTCTTCTACCGCAGAGATATAGGTGGTAAGTCTTTTTTCGTAAACTCTCTCGAGTTTTTTCGCTTGATGGAGACGAAGTTGTGGAACATAGTTTGAAATAATGAAGCGTATATTATCAAGGACGCTTCGTGGTTCGTCGTAGCTTGATAGAGGGTTTTTCTGTCCTCGCAAATAACTGAACTCAAGTGCGGGTATGGTAGGTCTAAATTGATCGCCCCTTATGATGACAGCCATTTGCATATTTGCTAACCTATCTGCATCCATGAGAGTTATCTGTGTGTCACTCTGATTATCTTGATTCAGTTCACTGTGTCTCATGGCAGTCTCGACTATTTCAGCAATTTCTTCTGCAACAAAAAAGTCGCTTAAACGTTCGGCTAGCGAAATTGTCACTTTCTTTAGCTGGTCCTCTGGGACAAGTCTGTCTACAGAGTGTAGCATTGCTGAGCACCAAGCTTTTTCAGAAACAGAATGAGACTCAGCAATTTTTGTCACAAGCGCCGCTACCGTTATATCATGATCAAGTCCGTGACCGCCATGACTTTCTTGTTCGCTCATAGTGTGGACATGTTTAACCGCCGTATAGAAATCAAAAAACTGCGTCCTTAGCTACCTAAAGGTTTTTAGTTTATTTTTACTTTTCATAACACATAGAGTATCATAGAAAGTGTTTTTGTTATTTTCGCAAGCTTTGACTCTCTCACTTATTTTGTTACACTCAGATAACTCATAAATAAGCAGTTGTTTACGATTTTACGCCCCTAACGCCATCAAATTTATTTTACCTTATGAAGAATTTAAAGTACCCGAAGCATCACTCTGTTAAAGTGGGACACATACTAACCTGCCAAATATGTGACAGCGACAAGCTTCATACTATCTTGGATTTGGGCCATCAGCCGCTCTGTGATACGTTACTCACAAAAGAAATGCTTGATCAGCCAGAAAAAACATATCCACTTCGTATGGTATGGTGTGAAAACTGTACAAATGTTCAGATTGATTATTGTGTCGACGGTAGTGAGGTATATCATCCGAACTATCCTTATAAAAGTGGCGTTACTAAGGAGCTTGTCGAGTATCAGGTAAAGATAGCAGAATCACTTATAAAAAAGTATGGTCTCAAAAAAGGCGACCTCGTTGTTGACGTTGGTTCAAATGATGGCACGTTACTAAGTGGCTTTAATGGGACTGGCATAAGAGCAGTGGGGGTAGAGCCGACTAATGTTGCTCAGTTTGCAATTAAGAATGGTATTGAGACTGTGCAAGCTTTTTTTGATATCAAAACTGCAGAGCTCGTTAAGAAAAAACATGGAGAAGCTTCACTTATTGTGACAACGAATACCTTTGCGCATATGCAAGGACTTGGCGAGTTCATAGTCGGGGCATATAACTTACTTAAAGATGGCGGAGTTTTCGTTAGCGAGACTCATTACTTACTTGATGTGATCAAAGGGGGTCAATTCGACACCGTGTATCATGAGCATCTCCGAACCTACACCCTAAAGGCGCTCGTTACGCTTTTTAATCAATATGATTTTGTCGTAACTGATGTAGAAAGGGGAGACAGATATGGCGGAAACATTCGTGTTCACGTGACCAAAGGGAAAAATGGAAAAATAAGCCCCGAGGTAAAGAAACTCCTTGACCTTGAAGAAAAGTCTGGTCTCGGCAAATTAGAGACATATAAGAAGTTTGCAAAACGAGTGCAAGATGCGCGCTTAGAGTTCGTTGACTTCCTTATTACCTCCAAGAAAAAAGGGAAAAGCGTTGTTGGTAATTCGTGTCCGGGTAGATGTGTCACGCTCATTAATTATTACGGAATAGATAGTGAGCTTATCCCGTATCTTGCGGAGCAGCCAGCGTCTCTTAAGCTTGGTATGTATTTGCCAGGCAAACATATACCGGTCGTTAATAATCAAAGACTCATTGATGAGCAGCCCGACTATGTTGTCCTTATGGCGTGGCATTATGCGAAGCCGATTATGGAACAGCTCAAAGCGCGTGGCCTGAAGTCGGACTTTGTAATGTCCCTTCCTGATTTTCAAATAATTAAAAATAAAGACATATAAGGGATTGTATGAAGCGCTTGAGAGTTGCTGTTATTGGTGCTCGTGGTATCGGTAAATTTCACGTAAGAGAGTTTAAAGCAGCGGGCGCAGAGATCATTGCTATTGTGGGGACGAGTGTAGAAAGTTTGGCTCAGACGGCAGAAGACTTGCGCTCATATGGAGTTATTCCCTTAGTTTACACAAGTCTTGAGACTCTCATTGCGTCACAAAGTGTTGACGCAGTTAGTGTTTGTACTCCACCAGAATATCATTATGATCAAGCAAAACAGTGTCTTCTTGCAGGACTTCATACATTTTGTGAGAAGCCATTTATCTGCACTTCAGATTTTGATAATACAAGATTTGCTCAAGAGCTTATTACTATCGCGACTGAAAAAAATCTTGTTATTTCGATGAATACTCAGTGGCCTTCGGTACTTCCTTTTTGTAAACCGTTCGTTAACATGTCAAAAGTGTCCGAATTTTCGATGAGTATGCAACCACTTGCAATAGGTAAAGAAATGCTTGTCGAACAAGTGTCACATATGAATAGCATGCTCATACATCTTATGCCAGAAGGAGAGGCAAGCGATATTAGATTTACTCAAGAAGGGGAAGAGAAAAGAGACGTCTATTTTACGTATGAAAATAATATCTCAAAGTGCCAGGTTCATTATGCATTTAAACATAAGAAAGAGAGGCCGAGAGCTATTCTTTTTAGCATCAACGGAACGACTTTTGAAAGAGAGATAGGAGATAATCATAAGCAAACATTGGTAACAGGCGAGTCTACAATAACGATACCGGACCCATTTGCGGCTTCAATCAGTACATTTGTTCATGCTGTAGAAAAAAGAGATGAGGCGCTCGTTACTCCACGGCAAATAATAGAGAACATGAGACTACAAGATCAGATCATGAGAAGCTACACGCTTTCGTATTGATGGCCTCCCTGAGTCCACGTAAATCCTCCCGTGGAGTAAGCATGTGAGATGGAGTGATTTCGTTTTTTTATAATAAAACTAGTTGAACAACGCAGTTGTTCAACTAGAGCAATCCAAAGGATTGTGACTTAATCCGCTGTGGCGTTAGCCCCGTGTTCTTTAGTTTTTTAGGTTGCAAGGCGAGAATGAAAGAGCTCGTATTGTGCAAAACTCACAAAGCGTTTCGTAGAAGGAGTGCTCACAGGGGAAGGAGTGAGGCCTTCAATGCAAGATGGTGTAAAAGTGCAAAAGCTGATAGAAAGTATACGAAAATCTTAAATAGTTTTGTAGCAGTTCTTAATAATGTAAGAGAGAGGGCTGTCAATTTTTGGCAGCCCTCTCCGGTCTTTACTTCGGCCGTTTTTCAATGGGCGTGAATGTGCCGTCACCCCTTAGTTGTGTTAAAATAATAAAATGTCATTAAATAAAAATGAGCTCGAAACCTTGGCAGGTTTACTCAGGCGTATTGATAACACACAAATCACTGGCCCTGTATGGCACGCTCTCGTTAAAAAGTTTCCCACAGTTGCGGTAGAGCTTATTATTCTTGATGAAGATAATAATGTTTTTTTAGTTTATCGTAAAGATGAGGAGTTTTGTGGTTGGCATCATCCCGGGTCAGTGTGGAACGACTGGGAGACTATCGACCAAAGACTTGAGCGTTTGATAGAGCGTGAAATAACAGAAGACGCCCAGATGAAAATATCCAAACCGTACCCTATAGGATGGCGCATCGAGTATAAGGATATACCTAAAAATAATAAGGTAACAAGATCAACTTGCAGTCTCTATTATGTAGCAAAAAAAGAGGGGGAGTTTGTGAAGAAAGCGGGATATGATTTTTTCCCGTTCGATCAGTTGCCAGAAGATACGCTTCCTTTTCATAAGGAAGGTCTTGCTGAAATATTTCCGCATCTTTTTTCAGAGATAACCCTAGCAGGGACAAAGTAATAAGACAAAAAAGTGTGTTTGATATTGTACCATTTCGTAGTTCTCCCAAAAACTCTGATAAAATCCGAGCGCTGTACGACTAAAGATACTCTCGAAGAGCTAATAAAGCTTTGCGACCTCTAAATTCTTGACACATTCGTAGACAGCTCTTTTATCTTTTGGAGGTTTTTGTTCCATATAATTAAAGCTGTACATCGCTACATAAATGAAGTAATATGAATGGTATTATTTAGGTAGTGTGAAGTTAAGAACCTCAAGTACGGTAAAAATGAAAGAATTTTATAAAAATAAAAAAGTTCTTATTACTGGCCACACTGGTTTCAAGGGGGCGTGGCTAGAGCAAATACTTCTGTCTTTTGGCACAGAAGTTGTTGGTATCTCCCTGGCACCAAATACTGACCCGAGTTTGTTTAATATTCTTCATTTGAAAGAAAGTGGGAAGAGTTATTTCGCAGACATTCGGGATGTGGACGTAATGAGAAAAATATTTCAAGATGAAAAGCCTGAAATTGTTTTTCACCTCGCCGCGCAACCTATTGTGCGCCTTAGTTATGACGACCCCCTGACTACTTTTTCTACGAATGTGATGGGGACTGCAAATATTCTTGAGGTTATAAAAGAAACGAAATCGATAAGGTCGGCAATCATTATAACGACTGACAAAGTGTATGAAAATAAAGAGTGGCACTATGCATACCGTGAAAATGATCCTCTCGGTGGCCATGACCCGTATAGTTCAAGTAAGGCTGCAGCTGATATTGTTGCAAGTTCTTATGTTCAGTCTTTTTTCAATCCTAAGTATTTTGAAGTGAAACATAATACTCTCATTGCTATAGCTCGAGCTGGGAATGTCATTGGGGGTGGCGACTGGGCTGAATATCGACTGATACCAGATATAATCAAAGGCATTTATCATGAAGGAGAAGATGTTCAAATAAGAAACCCTCACGCAGTGCGCCCATGGCAACATGTGCTTGAGCCGCTTTCCGGGTACCTCATGCTTGCCGAAGGTCTTTATAATAAGAAAAAAGAACTTTCTGGTGTGTGGAACTTTGGACCGAACAATGAAAGTTTCGTCAGTGTTAAAGTTCTTGTAGAAGGGGCAACTAGAATACTTGGCAAAGGCGGCTATCAAATCGTTTCTGATGTGGAAGCGAAGCATGAAGCCAATCTTCTTAAGCTCGATATAAATAAAGCCATTGCCATTCTTGGATGGAAACCAAAACTCTCCTTTGATGAAACTCTCGCACTTACGTTTGACTGGTATAAGCACTATTATGAAAAAGGTGAAGATATGGCAGAATTTACTGGTAAGCAAATTAATAGCTTCTTTGAATAAATTATATATGAAAGTTGTTATTTTAGCAGGTGGGCTCGGTACTCGGTTGAATGAAGAGACTCATGTGAAGCCAAAACCAATGGTTGAAATAGGTGGCAAGCCAATACTTTGGCATATTATGAAAATATATGCCGAGCATGGCTATACTGACTTCATCATTTGCCTTGGGTATAAGAGTCATTATGTTAAAGAGTGGTTTAGTGATTATTTTCTGCACAATAGTGACTTCACATTAGATCTTAAAAATAATAAAATAACTTATCATAAGACAGCGGAAGAAAAGTGGAAAATTACTCTCATTGACACTGGCCACTCGACTATGACTGGAGGAAGGATAAAAAGAATCAAAGAGTATACCGAAGGGAAGCCGTTCATGATGACATACGGAGATGGGGTGGCAGACATTGACGTAAAAAAACTCGTAGCATTTCATAAAAAGAAAAAGACCATAGCTACCATAACCTCTGTTTTTCCAGAAGGAAGATTTGGAAGTATCTTCAGCGATAAGGATAATCATTTGGTGACCTCTTTCAGCGAAAAGACAGATAATAAAAATAGAGTTAACGGTGGCTTCTTTGTTTTCGAGCCTGGCATCTTTAAATATTTAGAAGGGGACGAGACAGTGTTTGAAAAAGTTCCACTTGAAAATCTGGCCAAAGATGGACAGCTTAAAGCATATCATCATGACGGCTTTTGGAAGCCGATGGATTCTTTAAACGATAAGAATAAGTTAGAGGAAATGTGGGTCAAAGGAGATGCGCCTTGGAAAATCTGGAAGGAGTAATTTGTACTGTAATGATGACATGAAGAAAAGCACACTTAAAAAAAGGACAGGACTAGGGTCAGAAATAATTGTTGATTTTTTGTCCCAGAATGGCATTAAGCATGTCTTTGACTTAAGCGGCGGTATGATTGCTTTTATAGAAGATGCAATAAGTAGAAGAGCGGGTATAGAGTGCGTGCCGATGCATCATGAACAAGCGGCAGGGTTTGCAGCCGAAGGGTATGCTAGAAAAAGCCAAAACTTTGGAGTGGCGATAGCAACGAGTGGGCCTGGGGCGACTAATTTGATCACAGCTATTGGGAGTAGTTATTTTGACTCCATCCCGACAATGTTTATTGTTGGACAAGTCCATACGGACAATATTAAGAAAAAAGAAGGAATAAGGCAGGAAGGGTTTCAAGAAACTGATATAGTAAGAGTGATAAAGCCTCTCACTAAATATGCTGTGCTGGTCACAAAAGTGGAAGATATCTTATATGAGCTCGAGAAGTCTCACTATATTATGAAAACTGGCAGGCCAGGGTCAGTGCTTATTGATATACCAATTAATTTGCAGCGCAATGAAGCAGAGAATTTCAGAAGCTTTTATGGTAGCGCAGAGCATTTGTCTATGGTAAGAAATGAAAAAGAGGCCTTGAAAGTAGATGTGAGAAAGGTAGAAAAGCTAAGACAAATGCTGACTGATTCAAAAGCCCCACTCATTCTTGCCGGTAATGGAGTTAGGCTTTCTAGCACAACAAAGGAGTTGTATTCATTCGCAAAAAGAAATAATCTGCCCGTTGTTACATCTCTTCTTGGAATAGACTGTTACCCTTTTAATGATAACTTTGCTGGATACGTAGGAAGCAATGGAAATCGGCACGCTAATATTATCTTTGCGAATGCAGATCTTATCATTGTGCTTGGTAGCCGTTTAGATATACGCCAGACTGGCGATGTAAAGTCTTTTAATAAGAAGGCGAAGGTTGTGCATGTCGACATTGATTCAAATTCTCTGAACTATGTTATTCCTACAGAACTTTCCTTCGAGGCAAATCTTAGCGACTTCTTTAAAGCAACGAAAAATCTTACCACAACTAAAAAGCCGGCATGGGTAAAGTTTATAAGCAGTGTTAAGCAATATTTTTCTAGGCCACATAGTTACAAGAAGGGAGAGATAGATGCTAATACTTTTTTGCACGAGCTTTCAGTGGCGACGAAAGAGAGTGCTGTAATAGTTGCAGATGTTGGACAAAATCAAATGTGGTGCGCCCAATCTTGGGTGCAGAAAGAAGGACAACGTATTTTGTTTTCTGGTGGCATGGGGGCAATGGGCTTTTCTCTTCCGGCGGCAATAGGCGCTTGGTTTGCAGACAAGAGTCAAGAAATTATAGTTATATGTGGTGATGGTGGTTTACAGATAAATATACAAGAGCTCGAGACGGTGGCTAGAAATAAGATCCCGATGAAGCTTTTTATCTTCAACAATAAATCCCTTGGTATGGTGCGTGAGTTTCAAGATCTTTATTTTAATAAAAACCATCAATCAACAGTGGAAGGATATGGTTATCCAAACTTTAAGAAAATAGCAGAAGCTTATGGGTTTAAGTATGAAATGATTTCAGAGATAAAAGAGGGCGACCCCTTCTTTAAAAAAACGCTCAAAGAAAGGTCTCCACTTTTTGTCGAAGTTGACATACCGATCACAGCAACATTAACACCAAAAATTGTTTATGGACACGCGCTTGATGATCAGGCGCCCTATTTAGGCGACATACAAAAAAAATATTTAGAGGAACTTAAGATCAAGTTAAGCAGGTCATAGTATGAAAAAAGTCGCGATTTTAGGAGCAACGGGGTATATAGGGAGGTCGCTTGCAGAAGAAATTTTGCTTTCGAGAAAAGACTATGAGCTTTACCTTTTCTCTAGAAATAGAGATGCTCTAACTCGTCTTTTTTCTGAAGCAGTAAAGAAATCCAGTTCTCCCCATCACTTTCTCTCACTTGATGAATTTGGTGAAGGGAAATACGACACCATTATTAACGCTTCCGGCATCGGAGATCCAAAAGTCTTAGCAGAAGATGCAAGAGTGATATTTAGTGCCACGGAGAGCGTAGATAATCTGGTCTTGTCGTATCTTAAGGAAGTAACTGGCGCGCGTTATGTCAATTTAAGTAGCGGCGCTGTGTACGGTAAGAGCTCTGCACAACCCATAACAGATAAAACGGAGATAATTTTTTCTGGAGATTTTAATACATCAAGTGAATTTTACTCACTTGCAAAACTTTCTTCTGAGGCAAAGCATCGTGCGAATAGTCACCTACCTATTATTGATCTTAGAGTGTTTGCCTTTTTCAGCCACCTTGTAGACCGCAAGGGGTCTTTTCTCATGTCTCAAATAACAGAAGCTATCGTAGAAAAGAAAGTTTTTTTTACTGGGCCAACTAACATTGAGAGAGACTTCATAACACCAAGTGATCTGCTTTCTTTGATAGAAATTACTTTGGAGAAAGGAGAGTCAAATGACGTGTATGATGTATTCAGCAAAAGTCAGGTTTCTAAATTTGAGCTACTCGAACACTTAAAAAACGAGTTCGGACTCGTCTATCAAGTAAGTGACGAAGAGAACTTTTCTGTTACCATAAAAAATAGCTACTACTCGAAGAATAAGAAAGCTGCCTCTTTAGGCTATGAGCCAGAGTATTCTTCGCTTGGAGGTATCACAAAAGAGCTAAAGAAGCTCGGCCTCTAGTCTGCCCTGCGCTACTTTTTGTGCTTACGATTCTTCTCTTCCAATTGCCCGAGTATCCAGGTATAAGTAATCGCAATACCGTCTTTAAGTGCAAAGTGTGGTGCCCAACCTAATTTATCTTTGATGAGTTTATTGTCTGAGTTTCTCCCTCGTACTCCAAGAGGGCCCGGTATATGCTTGAGCGTTACTTTCTTTTCACCGACTTCCATTGCCATTTCGGCAAGTTCGTTAATAGAGACCATCTCATCAGAGCCAATGTTAACAGGCCCTATGAAGTCTGAATCCATGAGACGTCTCATTCCTTCGAGGCATTCATCTATAAAAAGAAAAGATCTTGTCTGTCTTCCATCCCCCCAAATTTCAATTTCTCCGCCATCCTTTGTTTCTGCAACCTTACGGCACATAGCCGCCGGAGCTTTTTCTTTTCCTCCCGTCCAGGTGCCTTCCGGTCCAAAGATATTATGAAAACGCGCGATACGAACATTCAGTCCGTAGTTTCTACTATATGACATGTACATTCTCTCGCTAAAAAGTTTTTCCCACCCGTATTCACTGTCTGGGGCAGCGGGGTACGCAGTAGACTCAGCGCAGTTTGGATTTTCTGGATCGAGTTGGTTTCTCTCAGGGTAAATACACGCTGAAGAAGAATAGAAGATTTTTTTAATCTTTGCTAAATTCCCGTAATGAGCAGCATTAAGGTTTATTTGTGCTGAGTTGTGAACTACGTCTGCGTCATGTTCTCCCGTAAATATATAACCAGCACCACCCATATCAGCAGCGAGTTGATACACTTCGTCAAAAGGCTGGTCAAAGATTTTTTTGCACAGTTCTTGTTCTCGTAAATCCCCAACAATAAATTCGTCTGCCTCAGTCTTGCTGTACTCTGGTCTTTTGATGTCGACAGCGCGGATCCAAAATCCTTCTTTCTTGAGACGTTTAACTAAGTGGCTTCCGATAAATCCCCCTCCCCCAAGTACGAGCGCTTTTTTCATAAGTATAAAGATTTCTTTCTAAAGATAATCTTACCAGTATATATAAAAATAAAGAGTAATCAAGGGATAGACTTGTCTACCTCTCAATGATACCCAAATAAAACCCCGTTCTAACAGAGAAAGACACCGAACCGTTAGGAAAGGTGCCTTTCTCCTG
>JAYVAE010000062.1:0-9077 GCA_043751115.1 bacterium
GTAGGCCGCCCCCCGAGAGTTGCATCACTCTTCTTTACTCCTTCTTTTCGGGAGGATTTTGTTCGCCTTCACTTCCTGGCGGAGTATTCGCGACCACTTGCCCCCGAACTTCTTCACGGGGCTTTGTGGTGTCAGCGCCACAGGAAAAAAGGTCGATTTCCCAGTCTTCAAGAATTCTGAAAAATCCCGCTTCTCTGTTCTTTACCATCTTGCTCATAAGTGTTCTCCAGTTTATTTTGCAAGTACAAAAAGAGTGTACGCAAGTTTTTCATTTTATAAAAATGTGAAGTGGGGATAAGGACCCCGTTATTAGTAATTGGTTATTAGTTTTAGATTACATACTAAAATTCAAAAGGTCGGACACGTGGCCCGACCCAGGGAACTTTTTTTGCATAGCTTCCCTTCGTTAGTGCTTTTGCTCGCGCAGGGTGGCGATGTAGCTTTGAGGTTCTTTCATCGTGACAGCGAGGAGCACAGCCTCTCTGATCTCGATGTATTCACCGTGTTGCTCTACAAGTAGCTTGAACTGATATTTCCCTTTCCACCACGAGGCGAGAAAGATGTAGACTGACGTCCATCTATCCGCAGCTCGGTAAAGATCACCCGTTGCTGTGCAGTGCACAATGAGCGGACCAGTGAGCCGTAGTGATATCCCTTTTAGAAATACTTCAACAGCGTGGCGCGATGCCACATCTTCACCGATGGCCTGCGCAATATTTCCATCGACAAAAACCTTTTCAGTTTCTGTGGTTTCCATGATGACAACTCCTTTCCTAGGTTGATGGGGGTTAAGGGGCCTAAGATACTCTTTAAGTGTATAAGAAAAACGAACACTTTGCTATTCTTTTGTTATGAAAAAATATTTTACCAGTGTTTTTGTTAGTATAAGTAGTTTCAGCCTTGCATTTGCATGTGTGGTGGATCCCAGTAATGCAAAATATGGTGGCGCTATGGCATATTTTGGCTCCTCGGAACAGGCGAGCTTAGTAGTGCTATGGTTTTTCCTTCTCGTAATTATTTTTTATGAAGGTGGTAAAGCTCTCAAGAATAAAAGTTTTAAAAATATTAACAGAAATCTCTTAATAGTTTCTTCTGTTGCCTTTGTTTTAGTCACAATCGTTGTTTCAAGTTTGTATTCCGATTTTCGGCAGCTCAGAGAATATGAAGCTATGTTAAGAAAAGGCTTTATTCCAAAAAGTTATTAGGACGTAAATTCAAAAGGGTGGCGCCGTAGGTTCCTGATTTCTTCGGTTGTATTCAATCGGTTGAAATCAGAGTACCTTGAGGTGCACCACCCTTTTGAATTTTTCTTGAACTAATAACGAATTACTAATAACTGGGTCCTAAATTTCCTTCACCGTATAATCACTCGGAGCCTTAGCAATAAATTCAAGTAGTTTCTCTCGTGTGAGAAGTCCCTTTTGCGCGCCGACTTCGTGAACGACACTCATACTATTTACCGGTCCCCACGTTAACGCCTCTTCTACTGTTTTGCCGAGCAAGATAGCACTCACGAAAGTAGAGCAGAAGGCATCTCCCGCTCCCGTGCGCTCAAGTGGCGGAGTTGCGTCCGGGTAGAGGCCTAGTTGATAATATTTACCACCTGCTTTCATGTACGCTCCGTGTGGGCCATCAGAAAGAAGAATAATTTTTGGACCGAGCCCTGCCATCTTATCCATGAGTGCTTTGACGTCTGTCGTAGTCTCATTTAGTATTTTCATATATTCTTCTTTATTAGCGCAGAAAATTTCTGTGCGGGCGTACAGTCTCTTTAAAGCTTCTGTCCCCATTTGCATTTGGAATGTCCCTGGCTGAAAAGCAAGTTTTACTTCTGGGTTAATTTCCAGGTAACTCATCAGCTCTTCGTGTAAGTCTTTAGTATGTGATCCAAGCGATGAAAGATATATCCACTTTGGTTTACCCAAATCATTTGGTAAATGTGATGCAAAGGCAGCATGATTGACAAGTATAGTGCGCTCGTCCCCATGCCAGAGCACGTAATGATAATTTGTTTTTTTACCGTCTTCAGTGACAACAAAGCGAGTGTCCACATTATTTTTCTCAAGCTCGAGAAGACACTCTTTTCCATCGTTATCATTTCCTAAAAAGGTGATGAGTCCAGCACTAAGGCCCAGTCTTGAAGCTGAAACCATAGCGTTCGCACTGTTTCCTACAGCCTTTAAAACATCGACACTCTCAAAAGGAATTTTTGCTCCAAATGGAACACAATACTCAGTCTCTCCATGATTTTGCACCACCTCACCAACATTTATTTTTATAAAAGCATCGACGACGGTGTCGCCAATGCCCACGATATCCAAATCTTTTTTACCTCCAAATAAATCTACTATGTTCATAATGAAGAGTATACGATATACTCTTCATTATGACTACATATGGATATGAAGGAAAGCTTTATGTGCTTCCATTTGATCACCGTGCAAGCTTCTCTGAAAAGATGCTTGGCTTTACTAGTGAAATAACAAGAGCGCAGAAGCAGACAATAACTGATTACAAGACTATTATTTATGAGGCAATCGATAGGGCAATAGAACTCGGTGTGCCGCTTTCATCATCTGCTGTTCTTGTTGATGAGATTTTTGGTTTTGAAATTTTAAAAGATGCGAAGAGCCGCGGTATCGTCACCATGCAAACAGTAGAAAAAAGTGGACAAGAAGAATTCGAGTGTGAATTTGGCGATGACTTCGGAGCGCATCTCCTTGCAGTAAAGCCTACCTTTGCAAAAGTACTTGTTCGTTATAACGCCTCCGGCGACAAGGAGTTAAACGAAAGACAAAGAGAGAGATTGAAGAAAGTGTCTGACTTCGTCCACACGCATGGTATCAAGCTACTCATTGAGCCGCTTGTTCCACCAAATGAAGGCAATCTCTCTCAGGTACACGGTGACCACGCGCAATATGACAAAGAAATAAGACCGTCTCTCACGGTACAAATGATAGAAGAGTTTCAAGCAGCGGGCATTGAAGCTGACATTTGGAAAATAGAAGGCATGGAAGACAGAGAGCATTATGATGCTATCGTCCATACCGCTCGCATTGGGGACGCTCGTAAAGATGTGGGCATCATTATCTTAGGGCGGGCTGAGACTAAGGAGAGAGTGAGTCACTGGATAAATGCTGGTAAGCGTATAGACGGTGTCATCGGCTTTGCCGTTGGCCGTACTGTCTTTTGGGATCCACTCGTACTCTATCGTGATGGAAAGATTTCTAAAGAAGAGGCGATAGGGATGATAGCGAAGGAGTACTATTCTTATTATCAACTATTTGTGAAGTAAAAATACGCAGAATGATAAAAAGGAGTGCTACAATTTGTAAGGCAGTTCTTTAGCTGCCTCACTTCCTTGTTTTAAGGAAGCCTCACCTGTTTAACCATAAGGAGCTTTCATTAATGTCAGGACGTCAAAGTTTCAATCATCTGATTCCCAACCTAAGTGATGCTGATCTGGTCGTTCTTGCCAGAATAGGGCGGCGTTTACTGAAGTCATCTTCTGAAGACTTTAGAGGGAGACTCAAAGAATTGATTGATGGTGAGGTCATGGGCCGTTTAACTTTAGGCGACGAGCCTCTGATCAATCGAATCAAAACAAAACCAGTCCTTGGTCCGCCGATTAGGCACTGCTTCCAAATACTATCTGGGCTCAATCCATTTGCATTACTCGAAAGCAGGCTGAGAACAAGACTCTCTGACCCCATAGCCGTTGACCCTTTTGTGAGGAGCTCCTGTCTTTCCTTTGAGGGCGGGGTCGTGCCTACTGAGGTAGTATTCTTGGAGCATGAGCTCTTGTGCGGAATGAGTGAGGTGGACATCGAAGAAACGGAAAAGCTCAGCCCACTTCCAGCTCTCCACACCTTATATTTGCTTTCAAGTGAGATAGAGAAGACTCTTCGTGGCGAGAAAAGTAGTTTCTTAACGAAGGGGAGATGGAGACGTATTGTTGCCTCCAGTCTCATCATTTCCGTTGGCTGGAATGACTATAGGCAAGAGTGGAATTTGACTCACGGCAGAATGAAGCTCCCTAAAGGAAGCATGGTGGCGTCTGGAATGGTTACATCCAATTCGTCAACATGACTTTGTCTCTGCTCGCTGGTTAAAGCGGTCTTCGAAATGAGGCCGCTTTTCCTTTACATGCCCATATCCGAGCGGTATACTCGCCACATATGAATCACGATTATAACAAAGAAGCATTAGAATTACATGCAAATGGTCATGGAAAGATTGGGACGCTCACAAAAGTGCCTCTTGAAACAAGAGAAGATTTATCGCGCGCGTACACACCGGGCGTTGCAGAGGTCTGTCGTGAGATCGCTCGCGACCCATCACTTGCCAGAGCTTACACACTCAAGAGAAATACTGTCGCCATCATCTCTGATGGATCGGCTATACTTGGTCTCGGTAATCTCGGCGCTCTCGCAGCAATCCCTGTGATGGAAGGGAAGGCTGCAATACTAAAAAGTTTCGCAGATGTTGATGCATTCCCTATTTGCTTAGATACGCAGGACACGGAAGAGATTATCAAAGCGGTGAAGCAAATCGCTCCGGTCTTTGGAGCTATCAATTTAGAAGATATCGCAGCGCCACGCTGTTTTGAAATAGAGGAGAGACTTAGAAAGGAACTTTCTATCCCGGTGATGCATGATGATCAGTGGGGGACTGCGACTGTCGTACTCGCAGGAGTTATCAACGCTCTTAAACTACGCAAAATAGAAAAAGAAGACGTGAAAGTTGTCGTGAATGGTATCGGCGCGGCGGGCGTCGCTGTCTCGAGACTTCTTCTCGCCTACGGCATTACTGATATTATTTTTTGTGACAGTAAGGGTGTCATACATGCGGGGCGCACCGACCTCACAAAAGAAAAAGAAGAATTACTTAAAAAGAGTACGGCAACCCCGAAAGAGGGGAGCCTCGCGGACGCTATGGTGAGTCGCTACCTTTTCATTGGAGTATCAAAACCAAACACAGTGAGTCAGGATATGGTGAGAAACATGGAGGAGAGGCCAATTATTTTCTCTCTCGCCAATCCAACTCCGGAGATACTACCAGAGGAGGCGAAAGAAGCAGGAGTCTTCATCATGGCGACAGGGCGCTCTGATTATCCAAATCAACTCAACAATTCACTCGTCTTCCCAGGTCTCTTTAAAGGAATGTTAGAGCGCGGGGAAGGGCAATTCACCGATGAAATATTTATGAAGGCGGCGCTTGCTCTTTCAGCGCATGTCAAAGATCTAACACCCGAAACTATTTTGCCCTCAATGTTTGATAAAAGTTTGGTAGACGTTATCGCAGGGAGTGTGAAGTAATCTAGTTTTATTTCTTGTGCGTACATTTGACATGTACACTCTAACTGTAATATACTTTAATCATGATAAAAACAATTAACAGTACAAAATTTCGTAACAACTTCAAAGACACGATGGACCATGTGAAGAAGAGTAAGATGCCACTCATCATTACCGAGCGCGACGTGCCGACGGCAGTACTTATTGATATTGATGAGTATGAAGACTCGCTGAGTGCGAAAGACAAAGACTTTCTCGCAAGTGTAAAGAAAGCTCGCGCGCAGTATAGTAATGGCGATGTTCTTACTATGGATGATGTATTTGCTGATGTCATCTAGCTATGTCCTATAAGGTTCTTCTTACTAAAGAAGCTGGTAAAGATATAGAAAAGTTAGATATGGCGGTAAAGAAACAGCTCTATAAAAAGTTTGTTTACTTTAGCGAGCTTCCGGATATAAAAGTGGTTGCGAAGAAGTTATATAACTCGGGAGTTGGCGAGTATCGTCTCCGTGTCGGAAATTTTCGTATCATTTTTGACCTCGATAAACACTCCCTCATTATCCTTCGAGTACAGCATAGAAAGGATGTGTATCGGTAGCGCATTTTAAAAAAAAGACCGCCGAAAGCGATCTTTTTTTCGGCGGTTGTGTGGTGGGTTACATCGGGAAAACCACGAGGTCACCTTGCCATTCCTTTCTGACAAATCTCCTTCCGATCACGCTCATGCACCGTTTTTCAGGCTTCGTCAACGTAATCTCAACCGTCAAGAACGCTTCGTTCGTGACGTAACCATCGGAGTCATGCACATTGTAGGGAGTCTCGACTTTAGTTCCACTTACGAACGAGTGGTGACGTCTGCCGGTATCCCAGATCTTGGACATGACATCCCATTTCTGCTTATTCATGCTTTCGGAAATTTTCATGTCCGGGTGATAGAAAATTCCGTGAACTTCTGAAAGGTAGAAGTACAGCGTTTCCCGGAAGGTTGCGCGGCGATATCCGACGCCGGACAGCACATTGTCGACGTTTACCTCCTTGGAAGGGTCTTCGATCCGCAAGGTCGCAACGGTGTTTTCCGTGCCGTCGTCATCCCAGTTAAAGGCGGACTGCAGGATGACGTGACCACCCTTCATGGCCTCACTGGGCTGAGCTTCGGCCGACAGCGCTCCGATACCGCAAGCGTTCACTTCGACAAGATTCACCGCCTTGATTAGGTCGATCGTGGACATTGTTGAGATGTCCGGAAACTCGGGACGCGTCCACCAACCGGCGGGGATCTTTTGAACATGGTAGTTCGATTTCTTGCTCATGTGGGCTCCTTGGCTTTAACCCTCTCACAACAGCTCATGATAGCTGTAAGGGTCCCGCTTTTGCGGATGTTGAATGAACCTAGCAAAATTAGTACTGTGAGCTTTACTTAATCTCATAATAGCATTATTTTTGTAAAAAGTCAATAGCAAGAAGGGGTAATTTTGTAAGGGTTTTTGTTGAGAAAGTTGCCAGAAAAGAGGGGATTTGGTCTGATTTTACCTCCCCAGAGAGCGCTTGGAGCAACTCGCACAGGCTGACGAGCCGAGTGTGAACGAATTTTTCACCAGAAAAATATCGTTTTTGCGGAAAGCGCTCTCTGAAAAAGAAAGCTACTTGAAATATAGACCTGGATTCCCGATAGTCTTTTGAGTACAAAAGTCTTCGAGGATGACAATGCAGAAAATACTAGATTCCAAATCAAGTTTGGAATGACAATACAAGGGTAGGGGCAAAATGGGTCCAACTTAGAACGTATAACTTAGTACGTAGAACTAGTTCAAAAGGGCTTTCCAAAAAAGCATATTTGTGTTAAAGTTACGGAGTTACATTCCAACGTGGTATCGGTTTGGACCCCGAGCACAGAGCTCGCGCAACACAGTCGCGCGAAATACTTCGCACCTAGAGAGCTCATGATGTGGCACGGATGTAAAAATTAAAAACGTTTCTTAACTCGAAACTTAGGTAATTGGATGAGATTTGAGGAGAGACGATTATTTTGAGGAGTCGTACACAGAAGTACGGTGACGAAGAAATAAGAAGGCTCGACAAAAAAGCTCGCCAAGTACGTAAGTTTCGAAAATATTTATTTATGGCACTTACATTACAACAACTCGCGGACGCTGGGCTTCAGTACGGTTATTCACGTACGCGTCGTCACCCTTCAACAAAATCTTTTGTTCATAGTAACAAGGGAGGTATCGACTTTATTAATCTCGATAAAACAAAAGTTCAGCTCGAAGAAGCACTTTCTTTCCTTTACAGCATAAAAAACGCTGGGAAGATGATACTCTTTGTCGGAGTTAAACCAGAAGTGAGACAGCTCGTCAAAGAAACAGCTCTTTCACTGAACGCACCTTATGTAGCAGAAAGGTTTATAGGAGGAACACTCACTAACTTCGTGCAAATGAAAAAGCGAGTAGATAGACTTCACGACCTTCTCAAGAAGAAAGAGAATGGTGAATTCTCTGTGTTTACAAAAAAAGAACAACTTCTGCTACAAAGAGAAATTGAAAGACTTGATAAAGACTTTGGCGGTGTTTCAACAATGAACAATCTTCCGGCTGCTATTGTGATGATTGACCCTCGTTTTGAAGCGATGTGCGTGCTCGAAGCAAAACGTATGAACATACCTGTGGTTGCACTTTCAAGCACAGACTGTAATATTAATACTATCAGCTATCCAGTAGTCGGAAATGATGGTTCACTGCTTCCGGTAAAGTTCTTCCTCGAAATGGTCAAGACCGAGCTGCAAAAATAACTGTAAAAATAGCCGCAAAAAATATTTTATTCATTATTCACCATTACTCACTTAGTATAGCAAGCACAATACAACATTATGGACACTCTTAAAGAACTTCGTGAAGAGACAGGGCTCTCCTTCGCGCAAATAAAAAAGGCGCTCGAGCAAGCTGGAGGTGACAAGGCAAAAGCGCTCCTTATACTCGGCGAGTACAAAGAGGTGCAGGCAGAAAAGAAAGCAGATCGCGAGGTTGCTGTGTCAACAGTCGCATCCTATGTGCATGGTAGCGGTCTCTCTGGAGCGTTGGTCGAGCTTGCTTGCGAGACTGACTTTGTGGCTCGTAATGACGAATTCAAAGAGCTTGCCAAAGATATTGCTATGCAGGTAGTTGCAATGTCACCAGTAACCCTCGAAGGGGAAGACGACACAGCATTACTGAAACAAGTATTCATCAAAGATGGAACGCTTACTGTTGAAGGGAGAATACAAGCTGCAGTACAAAAGTTTGGAGAAAATGTAAAAATTACGCGATTCGTTCGCTACGGAGCTTAGTGCTTCTTTATGGCCATCTTTTTCCTTTTATCACTATTTTTTCTCCTCGTTGCTTTTTCTACGGTTCTTCTTGCCTTGTTCAAAAGTTCAAATTCTGACGAAGCGATTGAGGAAAGAAGAGAGGAAAAGACGAGTGGTCACGATAGAATGATAGTAACGCTCTTTGCCATGCTTCGCATTGGGAAAAGAAAAGTATCTCAATTGCGGAGGTTTTCTCTTGCATATTTCCTCCATCTCTCTGTGAGAGTGCTTCGTATTTTTGAAAGAATTTCATTCTTTCTCTATTCAAAGTCGAGAAATATGTTTATTAAAAATGCTGTCAAGCATAAGGGGACCGTCCCCTTTTTCTGGGAATATCTGAAAACGTATAAACAAGAAATAGATAGAGAAAAGAAAATAGTGCATAAACAGAGAGAGGACGATTAGTTTCCATTTAGCTTCTAGTAAGAGCGGAATCC
>JAYVAE010000063.1:0-8911 GCA_043751115.1 bacterium
CCCTTCAAAGGAAGCAGAAGCTGATTACGGCCATACTTCTGAACTCGTCTGTGACGCTCGGTGAGAAGAAGAAAAACTGATATTGGGAGCTATATGCCGGAGTTTCTGGCTTTGATTCCGTTTCAGTACTTGTTGTCAGAGCTGATACTGGACAACTAAAACGCATTCAGCCCTTTTCAGGCATGAAATTCGAGTGGGTTTACCACATTGTGTGGCATCAGAGTTCAAACCTCATGCCCTATGGACATGACGCAAAAATCATTCAAGAATATATCTACTGGAAGAATAAGCAAACCAAAAAAAAGTAGGCCAAAAACTCGGGCCGGACGCGAAGCGTCCGGCCCGAACTTTTTATCACTTTTTTAGGCACACCTACTCATTTTTCTATTATCCTCACTTCATCTCTTTTTTTGTTTCTCTAATTACTCTCATGAACTCATCATTTCTTTCATATTCATTCTTAAAAAATGAAGAAAATGATGCAAAGCCAGGAGCAAACAAAATAACATCTCCTGTGTCGCTCTCTTCTAAAGCTTTTTTAAAACAGTCTCCTAACTTTTCGTAAACAAACTTTTTTTCAAGATTAATTTTTTCTGTTCCAGTGCCGCTTATATAAATAATTTCCTTTGTACCCTCATAGAGCGTTCGCTCAAGGTCGCTGAGGTCTAGACCTTTGTCAGTACCGCCGCAAATAACTATAGGCTTCACAGCGTGTGCTTTGGTAACACCATGTATGCCGGCAATAACAGCGTCGGGTGTCGTCGCATTATTGTCATTGTAAATAATTGTGCCATTAATATCACCAAGATTCTGTAATCTTCCCTCGGGTGCGACAAAAGTCTCTAGCCCTTTATGCGCGTCACTACTTGTGATGCCGAGAGCTTTCATAACTTCAAACGCGAGCGCTACATTAACCTCATTATGTGTTCCTATAAGTGATGAGGAGTTCGCGCTCACTGTTGGGACCAGTACGTCATCACCATATCCTCTTTTTGAAAGCTCAGCATGTGCTTGCGGGCTAGCAATAATGACATCTCCCATTTTCTGATTAATAAAAATGGCCGCTTTGTCATTAAAATATGCTTCTCTGTCTCCTTTATAATAATTGAGATAATCATCGAGAAAACTGGTAAAGACTGCGATATGTGGACAGATACTCAAATCTTTAAATCCCTGTAGTTGCCAAGAGTCGAGCTCGAGCACCACATAGTCTCCCTCTTCAATATCTTTTAGGAGAGGAAGATTGGCAACGCCGCGTATATTGCCTCCCAAATGCACTCTCTTTCCTGCACTTGTAAGCAAATGATGCACAAGATACGTAGTCGTACTCTTACCCCTTGTTCCAGTAACACCAATCACTTTAACATCATTCATTTTTTCATACAGTATTTTTACAACGAGAGCAGCTGACATGTAAACAGGAATACCTTCCTTTATAGCATGCACAAGCGGAGCATAGTCTCTCGGAAGCCCTGTACACGTAAGTATGAAGTCGCGCTTTTCAAAATCCTCCAGTCTATTTTCTCCAAGAATAAGATGGAGGTTTGCCCACTCATTCTTTTTTATTTCTTTAACAGACTCTTCTAATATCTCTTCACTTCTTGTATCTGTGCAAATAACTTCGCGCACATTTTCAAGAAGGAACTCGGTATCACCAACACCCCTCCCGAGTAATCCGAGCCCAAGTACAGTAACATTTTTACCATCAAAGTAATTTTCGTACAGCTCTTTTTTCATTGCTCTCGAAGTTTATGCAGTATGTACACATCGCCCGCACCGAGTGTCATGACGACAGCGCCACTTGGAATTGTCTCCACGTAGTCAAAGACTTCCTCTTTTGTTTCAAAGACTCTTGCCTTTTCTCCAATTTTATCTGCAAGCATTGCAGAAGTTATGCTCTCATCGAAATCTTCCCGAGAAGCATAAATAGGGAGAAGGAGCACTTCATCAGCACCATCGAAACTCATACTAAAATCATCGAGCAGTAATTTTGTTCTTGAATAAAGATGAGGCTGAAAAATAACAACCACTCTTTTTTTGTCTTTTGGAAATTTCTCACGAAGAGCTTCTAGTGTCGCCTTAATTTCTGTTGGATGATGTCCGTAATCATCATACCAAATATGAGCATCTTCACCTTTATATTCAAGCCTTCTCCATGTACCCGAGAAGGAGAGGAGTCCCTCCCTTACAAGCGTTGAGGAGAGACGAAGCTCGTCCGCAAGAGCAATAACAAGCTGAGCGTTTGATCTATTGTGATCGCCAAACACGCTGAGTTCTATTTCATTTCTTGGAACATAATCAGCTCTTACCTTTTTATCACTACGAAGTAAATCCCACTCAGCATCATGCATGATAATTGCCCCTTCTTGCTTCACCTTTTCAGAAAAAAGTTGAAATGCTGAAATGATATCTTCCTTGTCTTTGTAATAATCCAAATGATCATTATCGATATTAGTGATGATCAAATAATCAGGTTCTAAGTTAAGAAAAGATCGTTTATATTCACACGCTTCAACAATAAAATATTCGTCACCTCCCGGAACAAAGTTTGATCCGATGCCGCCAATGAGAGAGCCCACAATGACCGTGGGATTCAGTCCAGCATTTTTGAAAGCAGAATAAGTCATCGCTGTTGTTGTTGTCTTACCGTGGGTTCCAGAGACCGCAATAGTCTTTTTTGACCTCGTTACCATACCGAGCGCCTCTGGATAGGAAAGCATCGTCACTTTGGTACGCTCTGCTGTCATGTAATCTATATTGTCCGGTGATACTGCGAGAGAATAAATAATGAGGTCAAAACTTGTTGATATGTGATTACCTGTGTGTCCGATAAATACTTCTATGCCTTCACTTTTAAGCGTATCTGTAAGTTCGGACTCGTTGCTGTCTGATCCACATACCTCATATCCGTTATATGCGAAATACCGAGCAAGAGCTGAGAGTCCTATACCACCAATACCAATACAAAAAATTTTACCTTTTCTTTCTACTTCTTTCATTTTTATGTATTATACTCCATTCCTTGAAAGAAGTATTCTGACTGTACGAAGAGCAATAATGCCGTCCAAAAAGAGTGATCTATTTTTGACATAGTAGAAATCGTACTCAAGCTTACGAAGATGTCCGTCGACGCCACGAGGTGATCCATCGTCTTGATTGACTTGTGCCCAACCAGAAAGACCCGGCCGTACTGAGTATCTCATCATATAATACGGAAACTCTTGCGTCATTTTGCGCCCTATTTCAACAAGTTCAGCCCTTGGACCAATTAGTGAAAGATCTCCTTTAAGTATTGAATAGACTTGGGGAAATTCGTCGAGACGCGTCTTACGAAGTAGTGCCCCAATTCTTGTTACTTTGTTTTCTAAAGATTCACCAGTTTTTCCATCTTTACCAAAACCACTTTTATCATTAAAAGTCATCGTTCTAAACTTATAAATTGAAATAACATTTCCTCTTTCTCCGAGACGTTCCTGCTTGATAAGTACTTTTCCTCCATCTTCTCTTTTTATCAGAAAAGCAATAAATGGGTATGTGATCCCTGTGAAAGCAATAAGGGGTAGCGAGACAAGTATATCGAGAGCTCTCTTCACTGCAATGTAAAGCTTGGTATTAAAACTCATATTTTCAAAAAACCAAAAATAACCAACATCAACAAGTAGCATTCTCTTGAAAAGGTCTTGATACATGCGGCGCATATCATAGAGCAGTATTCCATCACTCGCGACATTGTAAAGATATGGAAGTAGTGGACTTATTTTTTCATCCCTTACATCTGCAACGATAATGCGTATGCTATTTTTTTTGAGAAGATTATGAAATTCTTTTATCTCTTCATGACCAAAAGAACCTTGGCCATTTAAAGAGAAGTGATGTACGAAGTAAAGAGAATAATTTTTTTCTTTATTAACAGTTCTTTTTAATTCTTCGTATTCATCTCCCTCGCCGATAAGGAGAGCTCTCACCTTAATGCTTCTTGCTTTAAAATTTTCAAACCACACTCTGGTTGAAAAGAGGGCAATGAGTAATATTACCATCTGAAAAAAGAGTACAAGCTTTGGGGCAAAGCCACTTGGGAAAAGATAAAAGATGATAACCCCAGAAAGACCGGTCGCTATAACTGAGTAGAATATATAAGAAAAAATTTTTGCTTTAGTTCTAATAGATTCGATATCATAAAGACCAACAATGTAAAGAGCGAGGAGGTAGAATAATGCAACTGGAACAAAACCCTTTAAATGATCATAAAAATATGAAAAAACTACTAAGTCAAGTGCGCGAAGAGATATTGAAAGATATAAGGAGACGAAAAAAACAAAGAGGTCGATAAGAAGTAGCATTGCTTTTTTACTGTGAAGTTGTACCATATACCTATACTTTACTACATCTATGAAAAGAAGCATAACCTCAAAACCAAAGCTTCTCTATATGATAACAAAATCCCATTGGGGAGGAGCCCAAAAATATGTCTTCCAACTTGCCACAAGCGCGCTTATAAGAAAGGATTTTGATGTCGTTGTCGTGATCGGAGACGAAGGCGCACTTGCAGAGAAGTTAAGGGAAAAGGGAGTCAGAACATGTATTGTGCCTATTAAAAATAATTATAACCCATTCACGTCACTAATAGAATTAAAGAAACTTTCCGATTTTATAAAATCTGAAAACCCGGAACTTATACATATCAATAGTTCCAAAATTGCTCTTTTTGGATCCCTTGCTGCAAAATATGTCGGTGTAAAATATATTGTCTTTACTGCTCATGGATGGACATTCACAGAAAAAAAGGCACTCCCACTGCGCCTTCTTTTACACGGACTTTTTTATATTATCGTTTACTTATCGACAACAACCATTTGCGTTGCAGAAAGTTTAAAAAGAAAATTGCGAGCACCTTCATTTTTAAAAAATAGATTGGTTACCATTTACAATGGACTTGAAACCGGCTCAATAAAAAAATTAACAAAACTTTCAGATGGTAGTAATGTTAGGCACATCGTTACTGTGGGTTATATACACTCCAACAAGGGGCAAGACACCGTTTTTAGACTTATGCCATTTTTAGAGAATATTCATTATCATGTGATCGGAGAAAATCTAATAGGTCAAAATATTTTGGATTTGATAAAAAGAAAAAAAATTGAGTCGAGGGTCACCCTGTACGGACAAATTGAAAATGCTAGTGCTCTTCTGTCACAATACGATGTTTTCATTCTTCCATCACGCACTGAAGCTCTTCCCTATGTCATTTTGGAAGCATTACGAGCTGAGATCCCTATTATTGCAAGAAACGTTGGGGGAATTAAAGAAATAGTATCGGGAGTAGAATCCGTCATACTTTACAATAATGACAGTGAGTTAATCGATATCTTAAAAAGGGATCTTCCACCCACTTCA
The DNA here is from genome assembly GCA_043751115.1 of bacterium. Classification (GTDB taxonomy): domain Bacteria; phylum Patescibacteriota; class Minisyncoccia; order Phycocordibacterales; family UBA5272; genus UBA11704. Next base: position 5,395 of record JAYVAE010000063.1, read on the forward strand.
CCGTGGATAGACTCGCGCTTTAGTGTCGAAACCATGACAAGAAAGACGGCATTTGAATATCAAAGAATACTCGACATAAAAGAGATTTTTTGAAGAGATTAGAGGGTAAAATTATGTCTCTCAATATCTCTGTTAAAGTTTTTTCTATAACGTGACATACCGATACACATACCAAGAGCGATGGACTCAACAAGGATGTGCGTTCCTCCATAACTCATAAAGGGAAGAGGTATTCCTGTTACCGGCATAACGCCTAGATTCATGCCAATATTTACTATTGTGTGGGTAATGAACCATATAAAAACACCGTACGTGAATAGTCCTTCAAAGTTTGAATATGCGGACGAGGCGAAATAGAGTAGCCTAGAAAATAAGAAGAAGAAAAGAAGTAGTAAACCTAAGGATCCAACAAAGCCCCACTCTTCAGAATACGCGGCAAAGATAAAATCTGTTTTGTACTCAGGTAGAAACTCAAGCCTTGACTGAGTTCCATAACCAATACCTTTTCCAAAAAGACCGCCCGAGCCAACGGCAATAATAGACTGATGAGCATTATATCCAGCACCCTTTATATCAGAAAGCGGGTGGATAAAATTTATAATTCTTGCTTTTTGATATGGCTCGAATAAGAAACCCCAGGCAATTAAAAAGATAAGGAGACTAGAACCGAAAACCAGAAGTATATGTCTCTTAGAAATTCCTGAAAACAGTAATAGTCCAAACCAAATAGAACACAGCACAAGTGCGGACCCAAGATCTGGCTGCAAAACGACCAGCAAAAAAGGAATGAGTAAATAGAAGAATGTCACAAGTATATGCTTAACATAGGCTATGTCCTTGTGTCTTTTTGAAAGATACTTTGCAAGTACAATAACAAGAACGAGCTTAACAAGATCTGATGGCTGAAACGAAACTCCAAAAAAAGAAAACCAGCTTTGTGCACCTTTTGATACCTTTCCAAATATAAAAATGAGAGTGAGTAGCAAAAGGCTAATGAAGTACAACAAGATGACAATTTTTGTTTCTCTTAAAAAATGATAGTCGAGCTTTGAAAACATGTAACAAGCGATAAAAGAAAGCACTATCCAGCTTCCTTGCTTTAAAAAGTATGGGTCACTTATCGTAAGTCCGCTCATTGTGAGAAGACCGGCAAAAGAAATAAGAAAAGCAGAAATGACAGCAAATGTGCCGCTCCATTCTGTAGAAATACTACTTTTAAAAAGCATACGGATCAAAAACAGTAAATGCCCTTACTACTTGAGGCTCGACTTCATATTTTTTTCCAAGAGCGACTTCTATATTCTTTGTCTCACCTTTAAGGAGTATTTCAACATAACTTTCTGCAACTCCTACTGGCTCCCTTTTTTCATCGTAAATAACAACTTTTACCGGAAAACGAAGCAAATCTTTTTTTGAAGTGTTACGTACTGTTACGTAAACCGACTTTTTTGAACTTCTGTCGAAAGACGCTTCTATGGTAACGGGGCTTCCTATACTTTTAGAGAGTAGATATGAATAGTCCTCTTCTTTGGCGACAATAACTTTTTCTGGAATCTCACTTAAAAAAATTCTCTGCAAGATAACAGGAAATTCGCTTGCGAGTGGAACTGCTGTTTGAACTTTATTTTCATAAAGGATTTTATCATCTTTCCCTTTTAGAATAACATTTACTATTAAACTCTTAGGAGCGCTCCCTGAGTTTCTATTCCTGAGAAATATACCTACGTCATAACTGCCATCATCATTTAAAAATGTCGTTGCCCACATAGTTTCAACTGGCGTTCTGTCCGAAGAGCAAATGAGGCTACACCCACCACCACAATCGACCCCGGTCTCACTTCCATTCTGAAATCTGTCATTACAGGTTGGCTCTAGCACGATCTGCGCTCGAAAGAAAAAGAAAGAGCCAGCCGCTAGAAATATTATAAACAATATACTAAAAATGATACGCCTACGTAGTGCCCACATGAGGCTCAGTATATCACATAGAGTCTAGCTGCAATTTTTCTCACTTTTCGCAATTCTTCTTACTTCTTATAGATTGGAAGTGATGTCATTTTCTCAACGCAGCGAAGTGTCGAACTACTTACTGATTCAGCCTGCTTTCCACTGCATGCTCTTAGAGTGAGCTCTACATTTGCGTAAGCATCCATTTGTCCGTTGACTGTTTTCATCTCGAAATTGTATCCAAGATCTTTTATAGAATCTCCACTTGGCTTTTCATAAAGAGAAATTTTTGCTTCTTGGTATGGAACTAATTCTTTTTCTACACCGCAATAAGTACTCTCTTCGAGCAAGATGCTCCCTGCACTATCTAATGCCTGAACATTGTAAGGGCAACCAGGTCTTATCGTTATTTTATTAAAGTTGGTGGCTGTAAAAAGAATATTTTTTCTACTTTCATCAATTCTTACATTACTTAAACTAAGCTCAGTGGACGCGACAGTTTGAAAAAAGTCTCTTACGTCTACTGTGTATGACTTCTTTATACAAGTACTTTTAAGACAAGCCTTGAGTACTACTGGAATCCTAGTAATACTTGGCGTGGTCGTAGCATCAAAAGCGAACCAACTCGGTGAACCAGCTCTATCAAGAAAGACCATCCCTGAAGAAACTCTTTCAAAATTTTTTAACTCTGAAGTATCTGCCAAGTAGAGATACTTTTCCTTCTGACAAACTGATTCATTAAAAGGTAACTTTGACTTTATTAAACCTACGGAGTTTTTAACTTCGATAATTCCCGATGGGCAGACTGCGGTCATTGAAATGGCGTCAACATTTTGTATATTTGCAGAGTATGACTGACTACCAGATGATGTTGTAACAATAGAAAAGGAATTTATTGTGGGTTGATCTTTTGTTATTACCGGTGCTTCCGGTACTTTAATCACGGTGCTTATCGTGACTTCTGGTTGCGTAATAGGCTCTGTACGAGGTATAGTATTTTTGCACGCAATGTCATTCACACGTGTAAGAGTGAGAGGTCCAACGATACCAGTACTTCGTATACCATTTTTCTTTTGAAAGGCCCTTACTGCGCTTTTAGTTCCGACACCAAAGTAACCATTTGGCACTGCTTTCAGAAAATTTTCCTCTTGCAAAACTCTTTGCAGTCTCATCACATCGTCTCTTCCTCCTTTGTCTTCACTACCACTTCTCAGCTGAGTCGTTGGACTTATACTACAAGAAGATGTTGACTTCTGGACTGGGGGGAGCTCTTGACTCGGATCACTTTGTGCGTAAAGTAGTGCGGGGTAAATAAAAAGAGGGGTAGCAAGTAAGAATTTAAGTACGGTTTTTTTCATCATTTAATTGTAACACACTCTAAAAAAGGAAATGAATGTGGTTAAGCGTGCAACATATAGATGAAATGCTATAGTTAATCTATAAAATATAATCATGGATGTAATAACTAATACCACTAAAGAACGCTGGGCTTACGCCACAGCGGATTAGGTCGCAATCCTTTGGATTGCTATAGTTGAATAGCTTCGCTATTCAACATGTTTTGTAAACA
>JAYVAE010000064.1:0-4234 GCA_043751115.1 bacterium
TGGTCCTTTGGAGATGGAGGAGTGAGGATAGGAAAGACAGTTTCTTATCGCTATCAGGAGCCAGGATATTATACTGTCGTTGTCGAGGCAAGTAATGGAAATCTTTTTTCTAAAAATAGGGCGAGGGTGCAAGTGGTTGACGGAGATCTTACCATTCATAAAGCAATAAAGACAGAGGACAAAATAGTGATTGGTGTCAAAAACAATAGCCCTTACGAGCTCGATATGAGCTTTTGGAAAGTCTCCGCCGGTCCCCTTCATTATACTATTCCGAAAAATACTATCATTTTACCGCAGTCTCTTCTTACTTTAAATGGTCTTGAGCTTGGCATGTCCACTTCCACCGTCGACCTTTCAACAACAAGTCTTCGCTTTCCTGGTGGAAAGTTACTCGCGTCCTCGACGCTCACTCTTGGGCAAGCAGGCAAGGTCTCATTATCAGAGATCAAGGATACAAGTTCGAAAAATAATAAGGTAAGCACTACAAGTGTGACACTGGCCAGTAAAGTGAAGAAGTCGCCGCCCACTGCAAAAAATAGTAATACTGATGCAATCTCAGTAGCGCCAAGTACAAGTACGCCTATGAAAATTGAAACTGAGACAAGGCGAGATACCTCCATCGCCACTTTTTTCAAAAAGTTTTTGCCTTTTTAAGCTGTACACCAGTTCCTGGCTTCATAAGCATTACCCCTCTTTGCTTTAGAAAGACTTAGCTTGGAGAATGAGGTGCTGTATATTATGCGTCTAAATTTGGTATACTTGAGGCATTAATTCCCATAATTTCCCGCCAATCCTTTATTTCTCATGTATTTCGTACTTCTTGATATATTGCGTTTCGCCTCCTCTGTTGCGGTATTTTTTCATCATACCTTTCACTTTTATTATGGGAGGCTGGGGGTTTATCTCTTTTTTATAATTAGTGGCTTTGTTATTCACTTTAGCCTTCGTAAGGGCGTAAAAGAATTTATTATTGGGCGTTTTATACGCCTCTACCCACTTTTTTGGGTATGTTGCACTCTTACATTCTTAGTCACCCTTTTTTACAACACAAATGTATCTTTTCAGAAGTATCTTATGAGTATGCTTATGTTTAATGATGGGAAGATTGCGACTATGGTTGATGGATCATATTGGACGCTAACATTTGAGCTTCTCTTTTATTTTTACATTACGGTTTTTATCTATATATTCTCAGAAAAAAAGGTTCAGTGGTTCTATGTAGGGTGGCTAACTATAGCCTTTCTCAGCTTTTTTCTTACGGTCGATCAGCATTTGATTTCTAAATTATTAAGTGTTCGCTTTGCGCCATATTTTGTCTTTGGCGGCATGCTCGCCTTGCTTATAGACAGGTATAAAGATTTATCAAAGAATGAGAAAGCTTCCTATGTTGGAGTACTTGTCGTAGCGGCAAGCATGCCTTATTACATAAGTTCGAAACTGCGGGCACAGGTGGACACTATTACAAACTTTACAGGTAGCTTTGATTCTGATGAGATGAAGATAGTCCTCTCATTTTTTATTATAATGCCACTTGCCGTCTTATTGTCTTACTACTCATTTGCCAATGGCAGGCATTTTAGAAAAGTAGCTTTCATTTTAGGGGGTATCACATACCCCCTCTACCTACTTCACTGGAAGATTGGAAGTACCGTTATTACTCACTACGGATACCCTTATGGAAAGGTAACCATTTTTTCAGTAACTGTGGCGGTCATAATTTTTGCAGTCTCAGCTCTCTTCTCTTTCTGGGACGAAAAATTTCGCAAGCGTTTAAAGAGCGTGCTCTTTGGTGAAAAGAGGGGTTGATGAGTATACTGAGAATATAAATATGATAAAAGTAAGTGTAGTCATGGCAGTTTATAATGGAGAGACGTATTTACGAGAAGCTATTGAAAGTATTTTAAAACAGAGTGAGAAAAATTTTGAGTTTATCATAGTGGATGATGGGTCAAAAGACGGAACAGCTACCATTATTGAAGAGTTCAAGGGAAATGATATGAGAATAATTGCCCTAACCGTAAAACATAATATGGGGCTCGTTTATTGTCTCAACAAGGGGATAAGCATTGCTAAAGGTGAATATGTTGCCAGAATGGACGCTGACGACATATCGCTCCCTCACCGTTTTGAGAGACAGCTTTCTTTCATGAAAGAAACTGGAATTAGTATTTGCGGAGCTTGGGCTGAGGCGATAAATGCTTCTGGCGATAAACTATACACTATGACATATCCCCCTAAAGCAGAAGAAATAAAATTGTTTTCTATAAAACATAATCCTTTTATACACTCAACAGTAATGATAAGGAGAGATGTGCTAAATGATGTTGGGGGCTATAGTAAAATGTTTAAACATGTCGAAGATTATGAGCTTTGGACAAGAATACTGTATAAGTATGTTGGAGGAAATATATCTGAAGTATTACTTAAGTATCGAATACATGAAAAACAAATAACGAGTGAGCGTAGAAGGGTAATGCTCGTAAAGGGTGTTTTAGTAAGGATACTCGCTATTTTTAGATGGGTATCCATCCGGTAAGAAGAAGTTCGAGCTCTTTTACATTCCTTTCCTTGAGCCACTGATAGGGGGCCACAACGATTTTTTCTTTGTTCTTATTGAGCCAGGCGCCCCACCAGGAAAAAGTAGAGTTTGCGATTATGTTGTGAGAGCAAAGGCTCATAAGAATGAGCTCTTCATAATCTTTTACACCTTCACCATCAACAAAATTCACATTCCCCAGATGTTGTAAGTTAGCCTTCGTCCATGTGTGATCATCTGAGAAAACAAAGAGTCGAAAATTCTTTGCAGGTAGTAATTCTTTTATTGTGCCGAGCGCCTTCTCATAGTAGGGAACCCCTAGCACACCATTAAACGCTGAGTTTGGGTTACTCACAAAGTCGCCTCTTCGAACATGGAGGGAAATTGTGACGTCGCCAGCCTCAAGGGAAGAGGTTATTTTATTCGCCACCTCCTGTGCTTGAGGGCTAAACCCATTTTTTAGAGAAAAATCTTTTTTTATTTGGTCTGAGTACTTCTCAAAATATTTTTCGTTAATCCAGTACCCCTCGTAGTACGGTCTCTTGGAGGAGAAGGCTTTAGCGTTGAAAGCGTAAGCATCGTGAGTCTTTCCTCGTATTTTAGTAGAGACTTTTCTTAAAAAAGAATAAAGAGGATTACTGTATCTAAGAGATTCCTTCGCGGAGAGAATGTTGCCCGCGATTAGATAATTGCTAAGCAAAAATTCTCTCTTTGCGTCCCGAGAGTTTTGTTCATCATAATATGAAATATCAAGAGAGAGTTCCTCGCCTCGAGAGAGAGAAAGAGCCCTTCCAAAGGCATACTGGAACATTTGATTGCCAAGACCACTTTTAATTTTAACAACTATCATAGAAGTAAGTATACCATTTATGATTTTTCCGGCATATTTGCTCTCGTGACTATGTTAATAAACTTTTGAGCGGAAGCGAGGTCAGAAAGCTCCCTCTCTACATAGCTTCGAGGGGAAAAGTGTTTAAGTCGAGAGAAAAAATTTGAAAAGTTTGCCTCGAAATTCGGCATGGTAAAAAACATGCCACACTCATCACTAAGATAAGGGGCACTAATTTTCTCAGACTCGAAATAGAGTTTTTTAAAGTGATAGTATCCACGATTATAGACAAGTGTGGGCACATTTCTTGCCCATGCCTCTTGTATTGCCAAACCCTGAGATTCGGAGTCAGAGATATAAAGAAGAGCTTTTGAATGCTCTAGCTTATTAAAGTATTCTTTTTGTTTAAAGCGACCATATGTGATTATCTCATAGTTCAGGTTGTGGGATTCAAGGTATTTGAGTATCCTTGAAAAGGGCGAGGGATCTAGTTGATTTTTTATGAAGATAAGCACGTCAATATTTTTTTGGCGATAATTTTGCTTAGGAATTTGTACTCCAGCTGGCCAGATTAAAATTTTATCTTTAAGTTCGGGTTTTTGATTCTCCATTAATTCTTTTGTCCAGAGGGAAGGCTGCAAAATAACATTAATTTTTTGATTGCAGATAAGACTGTTATGTTCCAGAGGTGACACGACTAAATTTGGGCCGACGACGAGAAGTTGCCCCTCTTTTTTGTGAGCAATCGCCCAGGAAAGAGCTTCGATACTTTCATTAACCCAAATACAGGAGGCTCCTTTTATTTCTGATTCATTTGGATTAACTTGGTATTTGTATTTAAGTTCGCTAAGGCCCCTTAAAAGGCTAGC
>JAYVAE010000065.1:0-8817 GCA_043751115.1 bacterium
GGCGCCGAGCTTTTGAATTTTCTTCCAGCGTGTACTTGTTTATGAATGGAAATGAATGTACAAAAAAATCGATGAAAATAAAAAGCCCGCTGGCTTGAGGGGCCAGCGGGGGTTTGCAATAGAACGTTTGGCAACTGCTTCCCGATTGCAGAATTTCACTATAGCATAGAGTAACGCACTTTGTCAATACCTTTCTTCTTAAAGTATCGTGTACAATAAGAGCTGTGAATCCAAAAGACCAAATCAAAGATACTCTTTCTATAGTTGATGTCATTTCTTCGTATATAAAAGTAGAAAAGTCTGGCAAAAACTACAAAGCGCGTTGTCCTTTTCATAATGAAAAGACACCTTCTTTTTATATTTCTTTGGAAAGAAGAAGCTATCACTGTTTCGGCTGCGCGGCCCATGGTGATATTTTTACTTTTGTAGAGAAAATAGAAAACATTCCCTTTATCGAGACGTTACGCATGCTCGCGCTTCGCGCAAATATTTCTCTCACTGATAATGTTAGAAATGAAAAGGATGGCAAACTCATTCTTCTTCTTGAAGACACAACCAAGTATTATGAAAAAATGTTAGAAGGGAGTGTAGAAGGGAGAGCCTATGTAAGTGAGAGAGGATTAAGTGATGAGACCATTAAAACATTTCGTATTGGTTTTGCACCGAATGAGTGGAGAAAACTTTTTATAGAGCTTTCCGTGAAGGGATACACTCCGGAGGAAATGGAAGACGCCGGGGTAGTCATTAAAGCACTCGATGCAAACGGTAAAGTAAAGGGTTGGTATGATAGATTTAGGGGTAGAATCATGTTTCCTGTTCGAAACATTGGCGGAAGAACTGTTGGCTATTCGGGTAGAATACTTCCTCAATTTACCGATGACACAAAGACTCAAGCCAAGTATGTGAATACCCCAGAGACGGCGCTCTATCATAAGTCAAAAATACTTTTCGGCTATGACACTGCCAAGAAAAAAATGGCTGAGACGAAAGAGGTTATTGTTGTGGAAGGACAAATGGACCTTTGCGCGAGTTATCAAGCTGGAGTGCACAACACTATTGCTGTTTCGGGAACAGCTTTTACTGATGAGCATATCAAGCTACTGAAGCGCTTTGCAGAAAAAGTAACGCTTTCTTTTGATAGTGATAGTGCAGGGATAACAGCACTTAAAAAAAGCGCAAAACTGTGCATCCTTGGCGGACTGGATGTATACGCGCTCCTCCTTTCCAGTAAAGACCCGGCTGATCTTATCAAAGAAAGTAAAGATGCGTGGCTGGAAGCATTACAAAAAAAGAAGCATGTCATACTCTATATACTGGAGCTGTTAAAGGAAATAAAAGACGAGAGAGAATATAGAAAGAAAGTGAAAGAAGAAGTATTACCGCTTGTGGGAGCCATTTTGTCACCTCTTGAAAGGGATTATTTTTTAACAAAAGTAAGTGAAGAGACTGGCATAGAAAAAAATGTTTTAGAGAAAGAAACAGTGCTCGAAACCCTGCCTGAAGAAAAGAAAGAAGAGATAAGAAAAATAGAGATAAAGAGAAAAGACGAGACACTACTTTCTCTCGCCGCGCTCGTTCACTGGAAAGGATTAGTGGAAAGGCCTGAAATAGAAAACTTTTTAGAAGATATTAAAACATTACCGCAAGAAGTAATAGAGAAGCATATATTTAAACTTTCTAAAGAAAGTATAGGCGAAGATACGACTGAGGCGATGTTTTTAGAGCTTATTCTTGAGTATAAAAAGGAAAAGATTATCGACCAAATTCTTATAGTAAAAGGGGAGATGGAGGAAACACAAAATGACACACTTCTTCAAAAACTGCATATGCTGATGAAAGAGAAGGAAATATTATACAAAAAATGAAAAATGTGTTAGTATTTGTGTTACACATATTTTAATATATGGCAAGTACAAAAGTCGCTTCAAAAATAAATAAAGGTATGCCTATGGGGGAAAACGGGCAGAAAAAAATTGCAGCAAAAACTGCAACAAAAAAAATAGCAAAGAAGTCTCCCTCTACTAAGGGAGTAACAAAAAAAGCCGTAAAGAAGCAAAGCGTTACAAAGCCAGTAAAAAAAGTTCCTACAGTTAAAAAACAGGTACAAAAGGAAATAAGAGTAGCAAATAGAGCAGTAAGCAAAGCTGCAAATAAAACAGCAAGTAAAGTAGTAGGTAAAGGGCCAGCAAAAAAAATATCTAAAGACATAGCGAAGAAAACTGCTCCCGCAAAAGCTACGAAAGAAGTTGTCAAAAAAGCAAATGATGTAGAGGTAAAAGAGATCAAAAAAGCTTATAAGCCGAAAGCTTTTACCATACGAACTGGACCAGTTAAAGAAAAGAAACACGAACCAGCGAAAAAAATCTCCACAAGGGAGCAAAATGAAGAAGAGTTACTCAAAAAAGGAAAGGAGAGAGGCTTCGTCACGTATGATGAAATCATAAAATATTTTCCAACGCTCGAGTCTGACATTAGCTATCTTGAAGAGCTGTATGAAAAGCTTGCAGCATCCGGAGTCGATATACTAGAAGGCGGTAACTTGCTTTCTTTTGATGTTGACGAAGTAAAAGGAGTAAGGGAAGGTAACGCGCATGATTCTATACAAATGTATTTGCGGGAAATCGGACAGTATCCGCTCATTTCAGGAGATGAAGAGAGAAGTTTGGCGCAGCGTATAGAAAGGGGGGACGATGAAGCAAAAAATCTTCTTGCGAAAGCGAATCTACGTCTCGTTGTTTCAATTGCAAAGAAATACGTTGGAAGAAGCTCAGACCTAACGCTACTTGACCTCATACAAGAGGGGAATATGGGGCTCTTTAAAGCAGTTGAAAAGTTCGACTGGAGTAAGGGGTATAAGTTCTCTACCTACGCCACTTGGTGGATAAGGCAAGCCATCACAAGAGCGCTTGCAGATCAGTCACGTACTATTCGTATACCAGTACACATGGTAGAAACGATAGCGAAGTACAAGCAAGTGGTGAGGAGGCTGTCGCAAGATCTTGGACGCGACCCGCTCGCAGAAGAAATAGCCGTAGAAATGGGAGTCGATGTCGAAAAGATACACGTTATCGAAAATATCAATCAAGAGACAGTCTCTCTTGAGAAGCCTATTGGTGACGACGAAGACAAGTCGACTCTCGGCGAATTTATCGCTGATGATAAAATACTGTCCCCGGATCAAGAGTCTTCTCGGAGAATCTTGGCAGATCAAATCAACGAAATACTTGATGACCTTTCTCCGAAAGAGCGACGTATCATTGAAATGAGAAATGGACTTGGAGAATTTGATGGCGTTATGCATACGCTCGAAGAAGTGGGGCTAGAGTTTGGTGTCACACGTGAACGCATCAGACAAATCGAAGCCAAGGTTCATGAGAAAATACGTTCTCATGAAAAGGCGGAGAGACTGAGGAATTACTAAACAAAAATACCCCCATCGGGGGTATTTTTGTACTAAGTGCTTAATGTTTACATAATTATTCCCTTATTGTGAACAACTTATTTGCTTAGGGGGGGCTTTACTGTATTATTATAAGAAATAATAAAAGAACTACCACAACTATGAAAAAATTACTAAAACTATCGATACTGTCAGCGAGTATTATTTTTGGTACTGCTTTAGCCCAGACTTTGTCGCCGTCTGATCAAAACAATGGCGCTGACGAAACTACTGAGAGTTCCTGTATAGACTTAAGCACAAAAGTATTGAAGTATAAGTCCCGTGACTCAAATACTAATGGCGAGGTCTCAGTACTGCAAGACTATTTAAATGATAAAGGTTTCCTTACTCAAGGAGCTACCGGCTTCTATGGACTTAAAACTGTTGATGCTGTTAAGAAGTTTCAAAAAAATAACGGAATACTGACAACAGGTTCTGTCGGTGCCTTGACCAAAAAATTTATTTATAACGATACGTGTGTCGAGGAAAAAATGAATGAGACAAGCGTCTCACCTACAATAAAATCGGAAGTAATGTCCTTATCATCCGACCCAAAAAAAGTTTCGATAAATGTGACCACTTTACCTAGTGGTAAGATAAGTGGTGATTCTTCTGCTGGTATACAATGGGGGAATGATACTTTCTCACTTGCGAGTAAGCCTGATGCTAAAGATAAGTGGAGAGACAGGCTAAATATTAAGGACCTGTATACTGACTCTTACTTGAAAGTAAGTTTCAATGCCACTAAACCATTTGCTGACCCATCTATGTACGAAAAAGTTGACAGAGTAAATAGCTTCTATGATAGTAAAAATACTAATAACGCGATATTTTGGGGTAAAACTATTGTAGTTTCAAGTGATACCATTTATACGATGTCAATTGAAGATTTCGGCAACGGCAAATACAGGAGAGTAATACTCGACAATAAAGTTCTATTTGAAAGTAAGGGCATGCAAATAAATGAAAAAACAGCACAAGTTCTGTTAAAAGCAGGTAGCCATGATTTAGAAGTCGAATTTATGCAGGATAAATATGGCTCAGAAATTAGATTTGCATTTATGCCTACTTCAGACCTAGATAAGATTAAAGACGGGAAAGTAGAAGAAGTTATTCCTAAAAACTCAGCAGTAAGCTATGTTGGTGTCCTTAACTCTCGTCCAGGCAAAGTCACTGTTAACTTAGTTGATGGTTTCCGGACGAAATATATTATTGTTGCTTCAAGCAAGGATACTGAGTTCCAGTTTATAGGTGATACATCATCAGTGCTTGGTGTGTACAGCTCAAATGGTCTAACGTCAAAAATAAATGGTTTTAGAGATGGTGTCGTGAGTTATGGTAGCGGCTCTTTAAGAAATTACGATGGAGAAAACTTTCCAGCCGTAGCTAGTCTTGATTATCAGTGCCAGAAATTTCGCTTCGAAGGAAAACTAAAGTGTAGTACCTTCGTGAATGCAGACGAGCTATTAAGAATGTTAAAAGTGCATAACTATACTCTTTCTTCATTTGCTGGAGGGAGTAATGTCAAAAGACTGGAAATGCCTGGACTAGTCTTTAATAGTAATGAAGAAGTGAAAAAATATATGGAGAATTCTCTACAAAAAGCCACAGAAGAGGCAGAAAAAGAAGTCTTGTCTGACCTGAAAAATTTAGCAACGTCTACACCACGTTAATTAAGTTAACCATAACGGATATTCCCAATATTGAATTTAAAAATACTAATAGTATATTACTCCATGCCACCACTTACACCATATACACCTCAAACACAGCCGATTACTCCAGTTCAAATAGGTGGCACTCCATTTTCTCGCCCGGTCCCACCTCTTCAAACTACTAGCATCATTGACTACGACTGGGTTGTTCGGTTTTGTTACATAATGATAATTGCTCCGAAACTACTGTCGATAGCAGAGATTCTTTTTAACTCGATTCGGCGTCTAGGTGTAACTAGTTTTTCGACTTTTTCTGTATCGATGTTAAACACGGCCGGTTACATGCTGATACAGTGTTTGATTTTCTTTATACTAACGCTCTTTATTCCGGGCGAACGTAATTATAAGAAAGTACTTGTTGCATTTCTTATTTCAGTCATTGCACTCACCTACGTTATGCTCTACATACCACTTTTCAAGTTTAGGGCGAATGGCGTACAAAATGTGCAGACTTGCTATACGTCTTGCAAAGGAGTCACTCCAGGGTCATCATGTGATACAAAATGTGGCACTGGTCAAGCGACGTTTACACTCCCTTCTTCAACTTTGAAGTAAAGTAATGCTAGGGGATTGAGAGTTTAAAATATAAGAAAGAGAAGTGGAAAGACCACTTCTTTTTCTTATTTACATTTGTTAAAATAGTCGTTAATGTCAACAAAACAAGGTATAGCAATAGTTTGCGTGCTTGGAGTGCTCACTATGGTTTTCTATTTTTCTAAAGAAACAACGACACTGAGCGCGAACACCAATGAAAAGAAATCTATTTATAAAAAAATAGAAAGCGAGGAAAAAGGTTTAGAGAATTAGACGGCAAAGGAGAAAGAAGAAAAAAGTAGCTGTGAGGCAGAAGGGTATTTATTAAGACTTGAGTAATACGGAGGTTTAGTATCCGCAGGATGATCTGTATCTGCCGTAGCTGTCGTAGTAGTAACAGTTACTTTGACTTCCGTAGCTGTTGTTATAGCTGTTGTTATAGTAGTTGTAAGTCCCAGGATAAACGCCGTTATAACATTTTGCACAATACGGATACACATAAACTGGGTCTACGTATGCGTATGAACTGTAACTATAGTAAGGATAGCTTGAGTAGTTGCTTCCGTAATAGTTGTTTCCGTAGTTGCTTCCATAGTAGCCACTGTTGTAGGAATTATTATAACGGGAGTTATTGCTGTAGGTAGTCGGATAATATGATCTTCAATAATACCCTGTACTTGGAGAGGAATGGCTCCACGTATTACTATTCCCATGCGAACATGTATTTGTGCTGTAGAGTGAGACTCCAGTGACACTATTATAGTAATAAGTAGTACAACCTGATGTGTAAGAACTTACGCTAGGAATATTATTTTGAATACTATTTTGGCTCGTGTAGTAATTGGTGTTACCAGAATAGAAATATTTCGCAAAAACTGTGAGGTTACCCATACCTAAGCAAAGTAAAGTGAGAAAAAATATTTTTTTTATGTCACTTAACTGTATGGCTATGAAAGTAGCAAGTCAACCCTTGAAAAATACTGTTTTTTATGTTATTATGTGAAAATGTTAATTGATCATGTAGTATTAAGGCTTTCTGCCGGAAAGGGGGGAGACGGCGTCGTCAGATGGAGACGCGAAAAAGGAACGCCTTTTGGAGGACCTGCGGGGGGAGATGGAGGGAGGGGCGGTGACCTCTATTTTCGTATTGTGAGAGATATTACCGCGCTTCGCGACTATCTTCACGATAAAGAGTTTACTGCACCCATTGGCGAAGCGGGACAGAAACGAAGCATGCATGGTAGCGATGGAGATGATCTATTTCTTCGTATACCGCTCGGCTCTGTTGTTTACAATAGAGAATATGATATACATTATGAATTTCTTGAAGAAGGGGATTTTAAAATATTAAAAGGTGGCAAAGGAGGGCTCGGCAATGAAAAGTTTAAAAGTGCTACTAATCGTACCCCGATGGAGTTTACTAAAGGGGCGCTTGGAGAATTCGCGACATTTGAAATTGACCTTAAGCTCATCGCGGACGCTGGCTTCATCGGACTTCCGAATGCGGGGAAGTCCTCTCTTCTTAATGCTTTTACGAGAGCGGGCGCTAAGGTTGCGGACTATGCCTTCACAACACTTTCTCCGAATCTTGGAGCGTATCACTCGTATGTCTTAGCCGACATTCCAGGTCTCATTGAAGGGGCTTCAGAAGGAAAAGGTCTAGGGCATAAATTCCTTCGTCATATCACACGTACTAAAATGCTTGTCCATCTCGTCTCAGCGGATAATGAGGATGTGGTGAAAGAATATAAACTCATTAGAAAAGAGCTTGTAAACTTTGATAAAAAGTTACTCGACCTTAAAGAAATAGTTGTACTTTCGAAAATTGATACAGTAACGCCTGATGAAGTAGTAAAGAAGAAAAAAGATCTTGAAAAAACGTCGAAGAAAAATGTTATTTTACTTTCGCTTTTTGATGACAATCTTGTAAAAATGTGTGGTGATGAACTTATAAAAGAACTTGAAAAAACAAGCGAAAAAAACATTGTAACTTTGGGAGATGAGTCTACTCCGGTGGTTTAGGATACTTAGTAATCCTTATCTCATTTAGTGATTAGCTGGTGATAAAAAATGTAGGGACGAATCCATTAATGAGCTTCAATAAATCTATTTTTTCTTCTATAATTTTGTAAGTTTTTGTCTGTATTTTGTTGTCATCCCTGAGCTAGCAACGATGAGCGAGCACACAAACATCTTGGTTGCCGTCTTGGACGCTGTGAAGGTTGGGATCCAGTATTTTGTGTTGTCATCCTGGGGTGAATGTGTACTCGCACGAGAGCCCGGGATCCAGATCTAGGTATTTGTATATAAAAAGTTTTTTTCTCTCACACTTGCTTGTGAGTGTCGAGAAGCTTGGTTCAAGACATTCGCTTGCTAGCTCAGCTTCGAAGAGTTAGAAATTGACCACAATTCTTAACAAAATTATTCTGAAAAATTACCTCACACTCGAGCCGTCGCTTTTCGTGACTTACGACAAGTGTGAGATGGTTATATAAATACAAATCAAAACCCCACCGAAGCAGGGTTTCTTTCTGTTAACAGCTGAGCTGTTAACAGGTGTTGTAGTGCTGGTCAGGCATCTGTTAGAACATCGTAACTGGATCCACGGACATACGTTGACCTTCCAGCTTACGTTTGCCCTTGCGTGACAGGATGTACACCCTGTCAGCACCAATCTCGATGATTGGTCGGTCCTCGTGCTCGAGTATACGGTTCTCACGCAATTCCTGCGCGAGAAGGTTGGCGAATTGCTTCGCCCGACTGAGACCGCCGATGCCAGTGAACCAGATACGACGAGTGTTCGAGAGAAAGATGTAACGAGCCACCGTCAACGCGCATTCCTCATCGTAAAAGTTCTCGACGGCTTGGCAAACCTCGGCCGTGTACGACAGCTCGCTATCTTCGGGGAACCGAAGACAGGCCGCGATAACGACAGTGGTATCAGCTGACATATGCACTCCTTGTGCGGTTAATGAACAGAAATTTATTATAACATAAGTAGTATAAAAAGTCAATAGTAAAAAACTTTATAAAATAAAGAACCCTGGGCTCACGCCACAGGGTATTGGGCGCAATTCTTTGGACTGCTTTAGCTAAACAGCTTCGCTGTTTAGCGTGTTTTGATTACAA
>JAYVAE010000066.1:0-8623 GCA_043751115.1 bacterium
TATCTTTGTTCTAGCACAGAGCTTCAAAAGATGCTATTTGACTTTTTCATGATATATGATATACTAAAAATGTACTAACTGCATGGAGCACCCATGAATCAGAGAGTCTAACAGTGTCGGCATGCATTCGCCCGCAGGATGTGGGCGAAAGTTAGGCGCGAAGGGATTTTCACGGCAAGGGGAGTATCCTCTGCCAAGGAGCACTTCGTTCCGCTGGAAGAAGGGTGCAACGAGCCTTGGTCAAGGAGAATTCTCATCGTTCTTCCAATTATAATAGTCATTGCGCTGATTGTGTGGTTCCGACCACCCCACAGCATTCTCTTCCCTGACTTTCTTCCTTAAGCAAAGAGCTTGGGAGGAAAAGAACCCCGCGGACCACAGTGTCCGCGGGGTTTCAACTTTTCTTTTTTTATGATAGTATTGGCAAGCATATAAGAAGAAAGTTTTTTGAGTTATCTCTCTTGTGGCTTATACCTTTAAGCTTTAAGTCTTGTATACGCGCGATTAGCTCAGTTGGCTAGAGCATTCGACTGATACTCGAAAGGTCCTTGGTTCGACCCCAAGATCGCGCACCGCTAAAACCAAAAACATCTCGAATTGCTTTTTCGAGTTAAGAAGTTTTTTTAGTCGCCGTAGGTCTACTACGTCTTCTTCTAAAACTTCTTACTCTCCACGCACTTCAAGCATCTTTGTCTTAATCGGTTTTGAATTGCAATTAGTAATTCTCGACTGAATCTTGGGTCGCGCACAGCAATAAGTAAAACCGGAACACATGTGTTCCGGCTCTACTTATTTCTGTGCGCGATAGTGATTATTTTGTCTTGGTTCACAAATAGGAATAAGTTTGCTTTATTTCTATAATATGGTATGATATATTTTAGGAATTCCCCCTAGATCAGCAATCGCTGAAGTGGTGTAGGAATTAGAATCATGACTGAACTCGCGCGGCGGTGGCTTGCTGTCTCACGTCTCCAAACCACCGGCAAGGTGGCTCCCCAACCCAAGAGCAAGTGAGCCGAAGACTCACGCGTTCGACAGCTCGCTAAACACCAGAGGTGACGCGAGCTGATTTGTTTTTAGGAGTATATCATCATGTATGAAAGCAGTCAGCGTGACATGGTCTCTCAGGACGTGCTCCATGAATTTCTGGATGCATATTTAAGAATAAGAATTGTCACTCAGAAGCAGAAAGATCTCCATGAAAGGAACATTTCCCTCCGTTTCGACGGACTCTTGAAGTCACTGCTTAGGCAACAGTTTTTCGCCGAGTACTACTTCAAAGTCGGCCTCCCCGAAGCTTTGCGTAATTTGTCTTATGACTCGTCGAAGCAGGAGGTGATCTGTGCGCTCAGTGTCGTCGCAAGCAACCTCCAAGGTGGTGCGTTCATCTTTGGGGATGCGTTTGGTCTCAAGCGCGCAAACGACGAAGGCGGTCTCGCAGGTGGAAACAAGATGTTGCAGAGGATTGCCGAGGAAATAGTTGCTGCAGGTTTCGTTATCTGCGGGAGACTCAACATCGGAGACGAATTTGTAGCCTTTCACCAAGGTCCTCCCGAGTCAGCTCACAATGCCTGTGAGCGAATCAACGCCGAACTTGCCAGCTACCTGGTAGCGGAGTTACCTACGCGAGTAGATTTCGGCGTTGCCGAGCATCATGTAGTCGCAAGGACTTGCCTAGCACTCCATGGAGCCGGGTGGCAATTTGACCCACTGCTTGAGCGTTCTCCGGGTCAGCATTTCTATGACGTAGCACAGAAGATTGGGGAAATACGGTCAAAAATCATGAAGCGTTTCGAGCTTCTGGTCCTGGTTCTCATTTCCCTACAGATGTTGCATGAAGAAGGATCAGGTCACGACGAAGCAAAACATGCGAAGTTGCTCGAGTCTCTCTTGCCTCGTCCGAATGAATCACTGGGGTTGCCAGACGAAAGCTGGCTTAGTATCCCAAAGGAGGGGATGGCAACGTATGCAAAGGCACAAGCCCTTTCATATCTTTCCCTTCCAAAGGATGCAAATGACTATGATAGCATCGTGCACACCGCCGCTGAAGAACCGTTTTTGAGTGATTCTTATTCCTGTCAGTGAAGAGGGTTAAGAGTAGGGGCGCGCACGAAAGTGTGTGCCTTTTTTCATTCCTCATTCGTGCTACCATAGGAAAATGTCATTACGTATTGGAGTTTGTGATTCTGGGATAGGTGGGTTTTCTGTACTCAAGGAATTGTATCGAAGTCTGCCTGCAACTATGTCTATCTCGGTGATTCACTTCGGGCTCCCTACGGTAACAAGTCTCATAATGAGCTCATATCTCACACCAAGGACTTGCTTATATTTCTTGCAAAGCAGAATGTCGATTTTTATGTGAGTGCCTGCAATAGTATTTCTACTCTCGACACAAAACAGCTTTTAGAGGAACTTGGTATAGGTAAAGATAGTTATTTTGATATGAAAGATTTCGCTGAGTGTGCGAAAAAATCTATCCCTCACGACGCCACATTACTTATCTATGGCACAGTCGCTACCATACAAAGCGAGGTGTATCAAAAGGTGTTTTCTCTGTGGAATACTTTTTCTTTTGCTTCAAAACACTTAGCTTTTGCTGTAGAGTCTGAGGATAAAAAAATAATAATAGAAGAGATACAAGAGCTTTTAACTTTTGCTCAAGAAAAGAAAGTTACCCATATTTTCCTTGTCTGTACTCATTATCCTCTTATACAAAAAATATTCGATACTTATTTTTCTGAAACGCTCATTACCTTTATCAATCCAGCTGAGTATATTCCAGAGGCTCTTCTCTCTCAAAAGGGAGAGGTATACTCAGTAAGTATTTTCACGACTAAAATAGGAGAGACCATACAAAAATATGCACAACCATTTCTCGGAGACGACGAAGTGTTGTTGGTGTCTCTCTAAGTTCTAACGAAAGGCATTCTGTGCTAGGATAAGCAGATGTTCGGTACCCTCTACATAGTTCCGACCCCAATTGGCAATCTCGAGGATATGACACTTCGCGGACTTCGTATACTTAAAGAAGTAGATCTTATTCTCTGTGAAGATACAAGTGTGACTCATAAACTTCTCAAGCATTATGGTATAGAGACGAAAACGTCGAACTTTTTTGCCCAGTCACCTGTTTCGAAAGTAGGGAAAGTTATAGAGATGCTCAAAGAAGGGAAAAGTATAGCGCTTGTTTCTGATGCAGGGACGCCGACGCTCTCTGATCCGGGAGTTATTTTGGTGGACGCAGTGAGAAAAGAGGAAGGCCTCTCTATAGTAGCTCTCCCAGGAGCGTCCGCTCTCACCACCGCGCTTTCTTCCTCTGGCATTTCATCCTCAGAATTTGTATTTTTAGGCTTTCTTCCTCACAAGAAAGGGCGAGAGACACTCTTTAAAGAAATCGCCGAAAGTACTCGCACTATTATTTTTTATGAATCAGTACACAGAATAGAAAAGACACTAGCTTCACTTTCAGAAATACTAGGAGAGGAAAGATTACTTGTTGTTGCTCGCGAGCTCAGCAAACTTCACGAAGAGGTGGTACGGGGGAGCGCGCAGGAGGTAAAGAGGTATTTTGAAGAGAATAAAGATAAAGTGAGAGGAGAGTTTGTGGTGATTGTGGAGGGGAAATAAGATATACTTGTAAGCATGAAAAAAATAATCCTAGCAACACTTATCGTCACTTCGCTCGTAGGCTTAGCTTCTTTTTTATTGACTATGAAATCTAAAGACCAAAATATAAAACCTGAAAATCAGGTTGCGACTAATATCTCACCAAACACGACTATCGGAACGTCGAGCGCTAAGATGGGCGATGTCGCTTTAAATATGAAATCCGTCCTCGAGTTTAATGTTAACGGCAATATCTCCAAGGAGTCAGACTTGGGCTATGCGATGGATGATGGTTACATTAGCTCTGTCGAAAAATTAGTAGCGATTTTTCCACGTCAGCCAATGGGAGGGAGTTGTCTTTCTATGAGTGACCCCAGTATAAGAAATATAGGGAGTGATTTTCTTGGGAAAATAGATCAGATAAGACAAAACCAGAAAAATCTAGCCGGCCTTAGTGACGACTCAGTAAGCTCAGAGGTTAAAAAACTCTGCTTGTTAAATAATATAAAATTTGTAAAGGCTGTAAATGGGGTAAGGGCTTTTGCAAATGAGACAGGTGGGTATGAAGAAGTGAGAACGGGTGGAGACAATTATGGCGGGCGTATTGTAGACGATAAGATGCTTGCCGTTGTCTCATTTAATGCGATTGGCACCTCTACGCTTGATTTCAGTAAGAGTTATTACTCGCTCGCTCTTCTTCCATTTAATAGTAATCTAGTGACGAGCTATGCATTGGAGGGGTCTGGTGAGGGCGACTTCGTTGTTGATTACATTGATGAAAGTTTCATTTATGTTAATAAAACTTCACTAGATCAAGTAGCAAAAGGAGTAAACATTAGATACCAAATTGATAGAGGTACTGGCGCCACGATAGAGTCAAAGTAGTTTAGAAACAGACAAAGACCACCTCTCTGGAAGGGAGGGGCTTGAAAAGAGGCTGAAGCAATTTTTGGTCTGGGTTTTTCAAAAATTGTTCGCCCGAACTTTTAGGTGTATAGAATTCACCTAAACTCAGAAACTTTCTCTTTGACTGACTCACAGATGCTGGCGAGCGGAGTGTGAGGCAATTTTTGAGCACAAAAATATGCCGGTCAGGATAAGAGAAAGTTTGAAAAAGAAAAAGGTCTTAGACTTAACAAAACAAAAATATTTGAAACAAAAACTAAGTTTCGCTTTGAAAAAACAAGGGCTTGTCATATACTAAAAAAATGAATACACGACCACAACGCTTCATCGCATTACTTCTTATCATTTCCCCTTGGCTTTATATACCGACCGTTTTTAAAGAAGTCATCTTCATCGCTTTAGGAGTTACTCTTTTTCTCGTCACTATTGATTTAAGAAAAAAGAAGAAAGAAGAGGGTTTTGAGACGAAAGCAGTTTCTTTCATTGAGTCAAGACCGGCCGTCATTTAACCTCTATGGGTAAAACTTTTGCCCTTATCGCTCTTGGGGGTTTATCTCTCTATACTTTTTCATATTTTTCTTCGGGGGAAGGGAGAGCTTCTTTTTTTGGCATTAAGCAAGAAGAGCAAAAGGAGCAAAAAGAAGAAATTGTGGCAGTCTCTTTAGTCGAGGCTTCGGCTGACCCTTCCTCACTCTCTTCAGCTACCGAAAACCCACTAGGCGCTCTTGCGTCAACTAGTTCTTCTTCTCCGATCGTGGCAGCAGAGCAAGTGGATGTCCCTGTACATCAAAAAATACCAGAAGTACTGAAGGCTTTTTATATGACAAGCTGGGTGGCGGGTACGAAAGACTTCAGGGAGAGACTTATCAAAACCGCCGAAGCAGAAGGAATGAATGCTTTCGTGATTGACGTTAAAGATAATACTGGAGTTGTTTCCTGGGAGGGGAGAATAAAGAAAGACGCGTTACAAGCGCTCGTTTCAGAACTTCACAGCAAAGGATTTTATGTCATAGCGCGTATCACAGCTTTCCAAGATCCTCTTTTTGCAAAAAATAATCCAAATGAAGCGATACAAAGAGTAGATGGAAGTATTTGGAAATCAAAAAAAGGGGAGGCGTGGGTAGACCCTGGCTCGAAACTCATGTGGGACAATCTTATTGCCCTCGGAGAAGAGGCACATGCACTTGGATTTGATGAAATTAATCTTGACTATATACGCTACTCTACCGACGGCTTACATGAAAAGCTCATCTTCCCAAAAAGCGGTGAGAGGGGAAACACAGGAAGAGAAGCAGTAATTGGTGAGTTTTATGCGTACATAACAGAAGCGTTTCGCGCTAAGGGTATACCTGTTTCTGGGGATGTTTTTGGCATTATAACGACATCAAAGAGTGATATTGCAACACTTGGACAAAATTTTGAAACAGCTCTCAAACATTTTGACTATGTGGCTCCGATGATATACCCATCTCATTATGCGCCAGGGACTTTCGGTTATAAAAATCCTGCAGCTCATCCGGGCCCCGTCATTAGGGAGGCGCTTCTAGGAGCCATTACGCTGGCAGACAGCGTCGCAAGCTCAACTGGGCAAGCGACAAGCACTATGAGGGCAAAAATAAGGCCTTGGTATCAAGATTTCAGCATGGGTGCGACTTATACCGCAGAGCTCGTTAAGGCTCAAATAGATGCTGGAAACAAGCTCGGAGTGACGTCATACATGATGTGGAATGCTAGTAATAAATATACGGGAGGGGCGTATAGGTAACTATTTTGAATACTCGTAACTCGTAACTCGTAATTCGTTATTAGTGAATACACTGCTCGTTGATACTACTTGTAGTAGCGCTTTGCTTTTTTGTAAGATTATCAACCACCCTTTTTCTTACTCATTTGCTATACTATAAAACAAATGGCAGACCCTCAGAAAATAACGTATCTCGGACAAGTCGATTATCGTAATAAATCACTCACCTTTGGCATTAAAGAAAAAGATAGAACACGCCACATGTACATCATAGGGAAGACCGGCATGGGAAAGTCGACCCTTCTTTCAAATTTAGCAGTACAAGATATACGAAATGGCGAAGGGATATGCGTTATCGACCCTCACGGCTCTTTTGCGGAAGAGTTATTAGAATACATTCCTAAAGAGCGCTTAAATGATGTTATTTATTTTGCTCCTTTTGATACTGATTATCCGCTGGGACTCAATGTGCTTGAAAAGGTAGATATTTCGAAAAGGCATCTTGTGGCAAATGGTCTCATGTCAGCCTTCAAGAAAATATTCGGAGAGGAGAGATTTTCAGATCGTATACAGTATATTTTAAACAATATTATTCTCGCCCTGCTCGAAAACGAAAATGAGTCGCTTCTCGGCGTTAATAGAATGCTCATCGACAAAGAATATAGGAAGTTTATTATCAGTAATGTCAAAGATCCGTCAGTCAGGTCCTTTTGGCTTGAAGAGTTCGTAAAAGCAGGAGATAAGTATCAACAAGAGGCGGCACCAGGTATACAAAATAAAATAGGGCAATTTATTTCTAATCCGCTTATAAGAAATATTATCGGTCAGCAGCGTACCTCTTTTGACATTCGTCAAATCATGGACAATAAAAAGATTTTGATTGTGAATCTTTCCAAAGGAAAAGTGGGAGAGGGGAATGCCAATCTCATTGGCTCACTTCTCATTACCAAGATTTATCTCGCGGCGATGTCACGCGCTGACGCTGGTATACACGAGCTTGAAAAGCTTCCCCCGTTTTATTTTTATGTTGATGAGTTTCAAAACTTTGCCAATGAAAGTTTTGCGAACATCTTATCCGAAGCGAGAAAGTATAATCTTGCCCTCACTGTTGCGCATCAGTATGTAGAGCAAATGACAGACGAGGTGAAGGCTGCGGTCTTCGGAAACGTCGGCTCTATGGTAGTCTTTCGTGTCGGAGCAACGGATGCGGAAATCTTTGAAAAAGAGTTCGCGCCATACTTTATACTGGACGACATTGTGAATTTAGGCTTTACACAAATTTATTTACGGCTCATGATAGACGGTGTCGGGTCAAAACCATTTTCAGCGAAAACACTTGGCCCAATTAAAAGACCAGCAGAATCTTATGTAGCAGAAATTCTCGCTCACACAAGAAACACGTATGCCAAAAAGGTAACTGATGCTGAAGATGAAATTAAAGGCTGGTATGAACCAAGAGTAGCTCCTCCAAAAAGTGAAGCGAAGGCGGAGGGTGATAAAGGAGTAAGCCTATCACAAAATGGAGATGCAGTGAGTGGGGATATGCGAAGAGACGTAAGAAATGCTTCTCAAATTGAAGAAGATAGGAGGATAGATGAGGACAGGCGTGATGCGTCGAAACTTGAGAGAAGTGGTGAGGGGGGAAGAGAAGCAAAAGGCGAGAAGAAAAAAACGAACAGTTCACCTATAAGTCGATATGATACGACTGAACTAAAAAAAGTAGATGCAGCAGCGACAATTACTGTTCCTCAAGTTGCTCTACATGTCAATGAGCATAGTGTAACCAGAGATATACATGAGGACAATCATGAGTATAAATCTATAAACATAGCGAACACAACAAATGTAAGCCATGAGCTTGGTGCCAAAGAAAAAAAAGAAGAAAGATCTTCTTTTAAGAGGGAGCAAGCGGAGCCTACACTCCCTCTACATGGAGTAAGAAGTGATGAAAAGAACAAGGAAGATGAAAGTGGTGGTGTGATGCACAAGTCAAAAGAAAATGTAAAAAACTCCTCATTAAAGGAAGCATTAGCTAAAGCTCTCGAAGAAAAAAAAGTAGAAGATATGGAAAAGGAAAAAAGACCCAGAGAGAAAGAATTGCTTGCCTATCACCTCATAAATGAAGATAAAAAAGTTGATGTGAGTGAAAGAGAAAACCGTGATGACTCTACACATCAGCCAAGTAAAAAAAGAAACGAAGAGCAATTAAATGAAATTAGTGAAGATGTGTTGAAACCACTTGTTGAAGAGACTCCTCTTTAAGATAAAAAGCTCTTCAATTATCTCTTATGCCAAGTAAAATGTTTGTTTTAGCGCTTAGTGTTGTGACAACAATCACACTCGCTAGTGCCGGACTCACTTTTTCTG